>NZ_GL882849.1:0-111 GCF_000195655.1 Klebsiella sp. MS 92-3 | reverse complement strand
GGGGGGGGGGGGGGGGGGGGGGGGGGGGCCATCAGCCCGCACCGTACCAGCGATTACAGCAGCGCTTTCGCTTTAGCGACTACGTTATCAACGGTGAAGCCGAACTCCTCG
>NZ_GL882848.1:0-1325 GCF_000195655.1 Klebsiella sp. MS 92-3 | reverse complement strand
GCTGCGCTACGACACGCACGGCCACGGTAAAACGACGAAAAATG
This sequence comes from Klebsiella sp. MS 92-3, assembly GCF_000195655.1. Taxonomy (NCBI): domain Bacteria; kingdom Pseudomonadati; phylum Pseudomonadota; class Gammaproteobacteria; order Enterobacterales; family Enterobacteriaceae; genus Klebsiella; species Klebsiella sp. MS 92-3. Next base: position 1,281 of record NZ_GL882848.1, on the reverse strand, counting down.
GCAAAGTGACCCTCGCCCAGCTGGGTGAGGATGTGATTGCGCTGCTCGATCACCTGAATATCGACCGCGCCTGGTTCTGCGGGATCTCGATGGGCGGTTTGACCGGCCTGTGGCTGGGCCGCTTTGCGCCGGAGCGTTTTCATGGTCTGGCGGTCGCCAACACCGCGGCGCGCATTGGCGATCAGGCCAGCTGGCTGTCGCGGGCGCGGGCCGTACGTCAGGAGGGGATGGCGGTGGTGGCCGCCGGAGCGGCAGACCGCTGGTTCACCCACGCGTTTCGCCAGAAGGCGCCGGAGGTGGTCGAGGCGCTTTGTCACCAGCTGACCCATACCGATGCTGAAGGCTATGCCGCCTGCTGTGAGGCGCTGGCCGCCGCCGACCTGCGGGGCGAAGTGGGGCAGATCCCGCTGCCGACGCTAATCATCGCCGGGGAAAGTGACCCTGTCACCACGGTCGGTGACGCTCATTTCCTGCAGCAGCAGATCCCCGCCTCCGAGGTGGTGGTTCTGGCGGCATCGCATCTGTCTAACATTGAGGCGCCGAAAAGCTTTACTTCGGCGCTGCTGAGCTTTTTCCAGGGGGAACGCCATGGATGATAAACAGCGCTATCAGGACGGGATGGCGGTACGGCGCAAAGTATTGGGCGACGCCCACGTCGACCGTACGCTGCAGCATCTGACGCCGTTGAATGATGAGTTTCAGGACTTTATTACCCGCTATGCCTGGGGCGAGACCTGGACGCGTCCGGGGCTCGATCACCATACCCGCAGCATGATCACTATTGCCATGCTGATCGCTCTCAATCGCGAGGCGGAGCTGAAGATGCATCTGCGCGCGTCGTTTAACAACGGGGTGACCCGCGATGAGCTGAAAGAGCTGATCATGCACTCTGCGCTGTACTGCGGGCTGCCGGCGGCCAATGCCACGATGCATCTGGCGCAGCAGGTGTTTGACGACATCGACGCCGCGCAGGGTTGAGTCGTCGTCCGAGTCGGATTGCCCGGCAGTCGTTGTAGGCCGGGTAAGGCGCAGCCGCCACCCGGCGAAATGGCGGGTATGGCGCCGATAGATTGCCCTCCGGCGCAGCGCTTGCCGGGCCTGGGAAGCGAAGATCGCCTGTAGACCCCGTAGGCCGGGGAAGGCGCAGCCGCCACCCGGCGAAATAACGGCACAACCGGAAATGTCCCTGTTCGCACTATGTTTGGCAGGACCACAACGTTTGGCAGGGCTACAACTTCTATGTTAATTCCGGGCAGATTGCGCTCCCGGTTGATCTTCTGC
>NZ_GL882847.1:65143-67274 GCF_000195655.1 Klebsiella sp. MS 92-3 | reverse complement strand
GCGCCTGGTCCGCCGGGCGCGGCAGGCTCATTGCAGAATTCGAGGACCAAGATGACAGAAATACAACGCCTGCTGATTCACACCATTGACGAACTCAACGTCCAGGAAAAACGCGATAATCGCCCGCGTTTTAGCATCAGTTTTATCCGCAACCATCCGGGACTGTTTGTTGCCATGTATGCCGCGTTTCTGGCGACGCTGGTGGTCATGCTGCGCTCTGAAACGCTGGTAGACTCGGTCTGGTTGCTGGTGGTGCTGTTCATTCTGTTCAACGCCTTTTTCTTCTTTGACGTCTATCCACGCTATCGCTACGAGGATATCGATGTCCTCGACTTTCGCGTGTGCTACAACGGGGAATGGTACAACACCCGCTTTGTCCCCCGGCAGCTGATCGACCGTATCCTGCAGTCGCCAGACGTCGATAGCGAGCAGAAGGCGCAGCTCAAAAAGATGGTCGCCACCAAAGGCGAGCTCTCCTTCTACGATGTCTTTACCCTCACGCGCGCCGGTGCTGCGCAATAAGGCGATTTAGGGTCCGCAGCGCCGGGAGATAGCGAGAAGCAGAGGTATTGCCATACCCAAGCACCAGTCCGCTCCGCGCTCGCTGCGGGTCGAGATAGAAATGACTTAACGCGGCGGGCGCCAGCTGAAACTGGCGCGCCTGCTGCGCAAGCGTCCGGTCATTAACGCCCTCCATCGCCACCGTCAGGTGCATCCCCCCTCCCCCGCCGAGAACGTCGCACGGCACGGTTATCTCTTGCGCCAGCGCCTCGCGCAGCTGTTGCTGACGTTTACGGTACAGGCGGCGCATCGCTGCCAGATGGCGCGCATAGTGTCCCTTCTCGATAAAGCTGGCCAGCGCCCGCTGTTCAGCACGGTGTCCCCCGCGCAGCAGCGCGCCAATGGCGTCCTGAGCAGCATCCGCCAGCGCGGGCGGCATAACCATAAAACCGATACGCAACGCCGGAAACAGCGTTTTGCTGAAGGTGCCGAGATAGACCACCGGGGCATCAGGCACCATTCCCAGCATCGCCGGGATCGGTTCTCCGCTATGGCGAAACTCGCTGTCGTAGTCATCCTCCACAATCCACGCCCCGTGCCGGCGGGCATATTCCACGAGCGCCAGACGGCGCCCGGCGCTCATGATGCTCCCACAGGGATACTGGTGTGAAGGAGAGGTGAAAATGAGCCGGGGCGGCTCCGCGGCGCCGTTGGCAATACACATCCCTTCATCGTCGACAGCCATTCCTCTGACCCGCAGTCCCGCCCGCTGAAAGCCACTCCTCGCCCCCAGGTACCCCGGTTCTTCCAGCCACACGCTGTCGCCCGGGTTGGTCAGTAGCGAGGCGCATAAGTTGACTCCTTCCAGCGCGCCTTCGGTGATGACGATCTGCCGGATATCGCACCGGATGCCCCGGGAGAGCGCCAGATGACGAGCGATAGCCTCTCGCAGCAAAGGATCGCCCGCGGCTTCGCCATAACCCAGCAGCGCGCTACCATCTTCGCGTAGCACGTTATCCATCAGTCGCCGCCACAGCGGCAGCGGGAAATAGTTTACCGCCGGCATGCCTGGAGTAAATGCCAGCGTCGGTGAGTCGCGGCGCATCGCGGCTGGCAGCCTTTGCAGCCGCTCAGGCAGCACGACGGGCGGCATCTGACCCGCCTCCTGGCGGCAGGAGGCGAGTGGTGCCACCTGCGTTCCCTGACGGCTCCGTGTCAGGTACCCCTCCAGCGCCAGCTGTTCCAGTGCCGCATTGACCGTATTCCGCGACAGGTGTAGCCGTTCGGCCATCACCCGCGATCCGGGTAAACGGCAGCGGGCCGTCAGGGTTCCCTGCAGGATAGCGTCACGTAAGGTGTGGTAAAGGGCGCGCTGTAAGGTTTCGACCGTGCGGTTCCGCATCCCCTGCGTCAACAGCGTAAAAACCCCTCGTCCGGTATATTCATATTGCCTCCTCGTGGCCCCATAAAAACATACTCTAATGGCACTTTTTATGGAACCAGCGAGCGCGTACGCTGCCTGTAAATCCCCAATAAGGAAACCGCAATGTGCGAATATAATCAGTTTGGCCAGGCGCTCGGCGGCGCCCCGGCCCGCCTGGCGCCCCCGCCCCCCCCCGCCCCCCCCCGC
>NZ_GL882847.1:61130-65061 GCF_000195655.1 Klebsiella sp. MS 92-3 | reverse complement strand
GCCCGCCCCCCCCCCCCGGCCCGACACGACAGGTATTACAGGGCAGCCGTTGTCGACTCGAACCGCTGACTCTTGCTCATGCCAGCGATCTGTTCGCCGCTCACCAGCTGGCGCCAGACGCCCGCAGCTGGACGTGGCTGCTGCGTGAACCTGAGAGCAACCTTGCAGAATTCAGTGCCTGGGTGGAGCAGGTCGCCACGCTGGCAGACCCGATTCATTTTGCCGTCGTTGACCAGCAGCGAGGGAAAGCGGTCGGCTCGCTGGCGTTAATGCGTATCGATATCGCTCACGGTGTGGTAGAGGTGGGGCATGTGCATTTTTCACCGTTACTGAGCCGAACGGCCATGGCCACCGAAGCGCACTGGCTGTTGATGCAGTATGTCTTTGATACGCTCGGCTACCGTCGCTATGAATGGAAATGCAACAGTCTTAATATCCCATCAGCCCGGGCGGCAAGGCGGCTGGGGTTTCAGTACGAAGGACGTTTTCGCCAGGCGCTGGTGAGTAAAGGACACAACCGGGACACGGACTGGTTTTCGGTGATAGACGGCGAATGGCCGGAGCTGGATAACGCCATGCGCCAATGGCTGGCCGCCGACAATTTTACCGCCGACGGCCAACAGCGCCGCTCGCTGGAGAGTTTCCGTTAACGGCGTTTTTTGCGCCCCTGCACCGCTTTGAAGCGGGGGTTGCTCTTACAGATAACGTACAGCCGCCCTTTGCGTTTAACCAGCTGGCAATCCGGGTGGCGCTGTTTAGCGCTACGTAATGAGTTGACGACCTGCATCATGCTTTCCTTTTCGCATCAATAAAGCCGCCGAAGCGCTGGCGGAATCGGGCTGCACTGCCTTCATTGGCGAAGGTTTTTTGTTTGCCCGTGTAGTACGGATGCGATTTCGAGGAGACGTCGATCGTCACATACGGAAAAGTTTCGCCATCGAGTTCAATCACGCGATCGGTGCGGATAGTTGAGCCGACTTTAAAATACTCATTCGCGCTGGTGTCGTGAAACACCACCGTACGATAGGGAGGATGGATATGGGCTTTCATGCTGACCTCTTCATTACGTTATAACATAACATTAAGGGTACGCCGTGCTGTGACAAAGATCAACCCTGCTCAATTTAAGGGTAAGGTGATAAGGCGAGTTTCCCCGCCTTTGGCGTCAGGGTGCCAGACGGTGGGCGATGGCGCGGAGCTGTTCCGCAATGGCCTGCAGATCTTTTCCCTGCTCAATTCGGGCGCCGCTGGAATGGCGTATCACCAGGCGCGCCGGCAGAATGGATGAGGCATGAGGCGCCCCGCTGGTGCTGGCGAGGATCCGCCGCACCGCCTCTTTCCCCTGCAGGTCGAGGTCGAGCGACACGGTACTCAGCGCCGGATAGAAAAAGGAGCTTTCGTAGGTATCGTCATAGCCAATAACCGACTTCTCACCCGGCACCGCCACCTGATGCTGATGGAAGGCGCTGAGCACCCCCAGCGCCATCTGATCATTACCCACCAGCACAGCGCTGAAATTAGGCGTTTCGCGCAGCATCTGCAGCGCGCCGGCGTAGCCGCTCTGCGCATCCCAGTTGCCGTGCAGGACGGTCACCGGCTTCAGACCGTAACCATCCAGGGTCTCCAGCCAGCTTTTTAACCGGAGTTTGGCCGAGACTGAGCTGTCCGGCCCCGCCAGCAGGGCGATCTCCCGATGCCCCATCTCATAGAGATATTTGACGCTGGCCCGGGTGCCGTCCGCCGGGTTAAACGAAACGTTAAACACGGAGCTGTAGGGATCAACGTCGAGAAACAGGCAGACGATATCATCGTTGTCAGCAGCGATTTTCTGCGCCTGTTCGGTCTCCAGCGGCACGTTGATAATGACTTTATCCACCCGCTGAGATTTCAGCTCATTGATGGAATCCTGGATGCTTTGGTTGACGCTCTCATCGATCATCGAAATCAGAACCTGGTAACCTTCCAGGTTGGCATAGCGTTTTACCGCCGCCGCCACCTGGGAAGGCGCATGCCAGGCCAGAGAAATAGTCACCAGCCCGACCGTCTGGCTCTCCTTCCCCACCAGCTGCTGCGCCAGCCGGTTTGGCACATAGCGTAAGGCCTCTATCGATTTCTCCACCTTGCGACGCGTCGCCTCGGATACATTAGCTGATTTGTTGAGTACCCTGGACACGGTCTGGTAAGAGACGCCCGCATGGCGTGCGACGTCTTCCAGAGTAGCGCTTTTAGACTTCATGGTCCGGTTCCTTATGTTGTTATCCCATGATTGTAACAGGGGCCATTTGAAAAAACGCTCACCGCCACCTCTCACTGCAAAACAATAGCGATAAAAGTATTACGTTCACAATACAACGAATTGTGAATCATCTCACCCATCGCAACAAAAACCACCGTGATTATTTGCAGTTAGTCACACAATAATCATATCTCATTTGCCTGAAGTTACATTTAGGCATTTTATGACACCAGTTATGTGAACGTAATACAAAACAATAAGAGGATAGAGATGAACACTACACTGCGCGCCCTTTCAGTCGCGTTAGCCGCTGCGCTAATCGCTCCTTCCGCGTTTGCGGCCACCGCCGCGATCCCAACGATCGATTTCCATGGCTATATGCGCGCCGGGGTTGGGGTCTCCGGCGACGGTAGCGAAGCGGAATGGCAAAAAAATAAGCTGGGCCGTTTGGGGAACGAGTCGGATACCTACGGCGAGCTGGAGCTGGGCTCTGAGGTCTATAAGAAAGATGACGTCAGCTTCTATCTCGACAGTATGGTCAGCATGGTCTCCGACGGCTCTAACGATAATGAAACCACGCTGAACGATGATGCACAGTTCGGCTTACGTCAGTTGAACCTGCAGATAAAGGGGCTGATCCCTGGCGATCCGAATGCGGTGATCTGGGGCGGTAAACGTTACTACCAGCGCCATGATCTGCATATCATCGATACCAAATACTGGAACATTTCCGGCTCCGGAGCCGGGGTGGAAAACTACACCCTCGGCCCGGGCGCCGTCTCGCTGGCCTGGATCCGCGGCGATGCCAACGATGTTGACTATCGCGTCGATGGCGACAGCAACGTCAATATCAACTATATCGATTTACGCTACGCGGGCTGGAAGCCATGGGCGGGCTCGTGGACCGAATTCGGTATCGACTACGCGATGCCAAACACCACCAAAAAACAGGATAGCTACGGCGGACTGTACGATGCTGACAACGGCGTCATGCTGACCGGTGAAATCAGTCAGGATATGCTGGGCGGCTATAACAAAACCGTGCTGCAGTACGCCAACAAAGGCCTGGCGCAGAACATGGTCTCCCAGGGCGGCGGCTGGTACGATATGTGGAACTACGTGAACGACGCCACCGGTTATCGCGTGATTAACACCGGCCTGATCCCGATTACTGAGAAGTTTTCTATCAACCACGTTCTGACCTGGGGCTCGGCGGATGACATTACCGACTATACCGACAAAACGCGGATGCTGTCGCTGGTCGCCCGCGGGCAGTACCAGTTCACCGACTACGTGCGCCTGATTGGCGAAGTCGGCGGTTTCTATCAGAAAGACAGCTACAACAATGGCACCAGCTACAAACAGGCCGGTGAGAAATACACCATTGCGTTGGGCCTGGCGGACGGGCCAGACTTTATGTCACGTCCGGAATTACGCATTTTTGCTTCATATTTGAATGATTCCGAAGATGGTAAACCGTTTGAAGACCAGACGGCGAATAATACCTGGAATTTCGGCGTGCAGGTTGAGGCCTGGTGGTAATTGCGCACGGCTAAGACTCATACGTTATTTTTATCTCCTGCTGTAAGACTGTTAATTATCTTCCGGTAAACTTTATTGCCACTGCTGTCTTTGTCTTATTTTCGGGGAAAAGTACCTTTTCTGTTTTTTTCTTTTTTTTTTTTTTTTTTTTTT
>NZ_GL882847.1:60665-61050 GCF_000195655.1 Klebsiella sp. MS 92-3 | reverse complement strand
CCCGTTTTATTTATTTCCGGGCGGCAAAATGTTCATCCAGAAGCTGACGCAGCGCATCGGACTGTTTACCGAAAATAGCATGCACCTGCTGACCAAGAATAATAACCCCCAGCGCGCCCTGCTGCTGTAATGCTTCGGAGTCCACGGCCGCAAGATGGCGAACGCTAACCCGCAGACGGGTAATACAGGCGTCCACTTGCGTAATATTCGCTTCGCCACCAAAGGCCTGAATCAGCGCCTCGATTTGCTGTTTTTCCGCCTCGCTTAATGGCTGTGCCGGACGCGCTGGGGAGAAATAGTGCAGGAAGGATTTTAAACTCACCATAATAAACTCCAGGTTTAAGATAAAAAAAAGCCCCCCCCCCCCGCGCGCGGGGGGGGGGGG
>NZ_GL882847.1:48834-60616 GCF_000195655.1 Klebsiella sp. MS 92-3 | reverse complement strand
AAAAAAAAAAAAAAAAAAAAAAAAAAGAGGCGCAGCGGGGGGGGGGGGGGGGTGGAGAAGAAGAAATTACGCGTGACGACGGAGAATACGGCAATCCCATGCCGTCAGGGTCAGTGGAGCCGATACCGCCGCGTCGGTCAGGCAATCCCAATACCCTTGCGGCAGGGTTAGGGTATGGTTTTGCGCGCTGTAGTTCTGCAGGAAGATAAATGCGTTGTCACCGTCGGTGCGCGCAGTCGCCACCACGCCGGGTGGTAACTCCGTCGCTATCGCCCGCGGCAGGGCCAGCTCCTTGCTCAGGGCGGTAAAGAAATCGCGCTGGAAGGCTAAATCGTTGCGGGAGGCCACATGCCAGGCTTTGCCTTTCCCGAACGCGTTCACCGTCACAGCCGGCCGTCCGGCATAAAAATCATCCCGGTAGGTGGCCAGCGCCTGGGCGCTCTCGATATGGATCAGTTCGCAGAGATGGCGCACCTGATAAGGGCCCTGCAGACCGCACTGATTCCCGGCAAGCCCCTGCACCAGATTAAACTCGCCGTCATTCAGGCAGTCGATCTCTTCCGCCCAGATCCCCAGCAGATTGCGCAGCGGGCCCGGGAAGCCGCCGAGATAGCAGAGATCGGACTCATTGACGATACCGGTCCAGTAGGTGGTCACCAGGTGGCCGCCGTTGGCGACAAACGCCTCCGCCCGACCGGCAAAGCCGTCGCGCACCATATATAACATCGGGGCAATCACTAACTGATACGGCGTTAAATCGACATCGGCGTCAATCACATCGACGGCGATGCCCTGCTCCCAGAACGGGCGGTAGTGCTCGTTGACCGTCTTCTCATATTCCATCCCAAGATTACGCGGCCCCTGGGCGTCATCCAGCGCCCAGCGGTTCTGCTGGTCGAAGATAATCGCTACTTTCGCCTCGGTGCGACAGCCTCTCACCTCCGGCAGCTTGCTGAGGATCTCGCCGAGCTGGCAGACTTCGCGGCCAATGCGGGTATCAATATGTCCGACGTGGTCGACCACTGCGCCGTGAAATTTCTCAACCGAACCGCGGCTTTTCCGCCACTGGAAATACTGCACCGAGTCGGCGCCATGCGCCACCGCCTGCAGCGAGGAAAGAATATGCATTCCCGGCTTCTTCAGTTTGCTGGTCGGCTGCCAGTTGGTGGCGCCCGGGGTGGACTCCATCAGCACAAACGGTTTGCCGCCCTTCAGGCTGCGCATCATGTCATGATACATCGCGGTGTAACAGGCCAGCGCGGTTTCGTCTTTATCGCGGTGCCACATCGGATAGCTGTCCCAGGAGATGAAATCCAGCGCCTCCGCCAGCTGCCAGTAGTCGTAATCGTAGAAATACTCCATAAAGTTGGTAGTCACCGGCAGGGAGGCATTCGCCGCCTTCAGCGGAGCAATTTCATGGCGGCAGAAATCGTTCACCTGAGCGGTGTTAAAGCGATGCCAGTCAAGATTAAGACCGTGGATCGACATCTCGCCCTGCGGCGCAGGCGATTCAATCTGCGACCAGTCAGTATAGGTATGACTCCAGAAGGTGCTCCACCAGGCCTGGTTGAGGTTCTCCAGGGTCTGGTAACGCGCCTTCAGCCAGTCGCGAAAACGGTTCTGGCAGAGATCGCAATGGCATTCACCGCCATATTCGTTGGAAATATGCCAGCCCAGCACCGCCGGGTGTGAGGAATAACGTTCTGCCAGCAGGGTATTGATTTGCAGGGTTTTCTCGCGATAGACCGGTGACGACATACAGTGGTTGTGACGGCCGCCGTGCAGGGCCGGCACCCGATCGCGCCCCACCCGCAGAACCTGCGGATAGCGCTGCGACATCCACGCCGGACGCGCGCCGCTCGGCGTGGCCAGAAAGACATGAATGCCGGCGGCATACAGTTTATCGAGGATAATATCCAGCCAGGCGAAATTAAATACCCCTTCGCGTGGCTCCAGTTTCGCCCAGCTAAATATTCCCACCGACATCACATTGCATTTTGCCTGCTGCATCATGGCAATGTCTTTATCAATAATATCGGGGTCATTCTCCCATTGCTCCGGATTATAATCCGCGCCATGCAGCAGCGTACTAACCTTCGGATGTAAAGGTGCAAATTTATTCATAATAAACTTCCTGAAAAAGACGACAAAAAAATTAATTAAAAACTTTTACCGACGGCAATACTTTTCCCTGGCAATCAAATAGCGCCTGATTTTCACGTGCATTACCCTCTTTCCACTCGTCGTGGATATATTTCATCCCCGCCGGGGTGGCCCAGGTATTTCCCGGCACGGCAATCCATGTAGGCTCCCAATAGAAAATACCTTTGCCACGCTGGTCTGGCACATCAACCACCGCCTGCATTAAATCGTGAATATAGTTATATTGCCCCTGTACGCTGGCGGGATATCCTCCATCCTTTTCCTCTTTTGCCTGGAAACTATTTTCCGCGTTATCGCAGTTGGCCAGGGTATAGGCATAGGCCGCCTCGACGACGATGACGTCTTTGTTATAGCGTTTGCTGATGTCATCCATATTGGCCTTCAGGGCGCTGATCGGGCCATTCCAGTAGGTGTACATCGACAGACCAATCACGTCATACGGTACATGCCGCTTGTCGATCTCATCAAACCACCAGCGGAAGGTATCGTTCTTGGTCCCTTCGGCCAGATGCAGCATGATTTTCACCTGCTCGCCCTGGCGCAGGTTCTCCTTCAGGCCAGCGATAGCCGCGTTCAGCAGGCCAGCCAGCCGGTCGAACTCTCCGCCGCCCTGCCCCCAGCTTTTCCCTTCCGGCCACAGGATGCCGCCGTTGATTTCGTTGCCGATCTGCACCATATCCGGCAGCACGCCCGCCTGCTTAAAGCGGGCGATGGTATCGCGGGTATAGTCATGAATCGCCGTTTTCAGCTGCGGGTAATCCAGCTTTTCCCAGGCTTTCGGCTTGAACTGCTTGCCGGGATCGGTCCAGAAATCGCTGTAGTGAAAATCAAGCAGCAGCTTCATCCCCTGGGCTTTCGCCCGTTTCGCCAGCGCCAGGGTGGTGGCCAGATCATTGTTCCCACCGCCATAGTCCTCGCCGCTCGCCGATTGCGGATCCACCCACAGACGGAGGCGGACATAGTTGACGCCGTTCTCTTTCAGAATGGCGATCGGATCCTTGCGCTGATTATTCTGATCGTAGAACGTCGCCCCGTGCTTTTCGGCGTCCAGCAGCGTGGAGATATCCGCGCCTTTGATAAAGTCCGCCGGCATGCCCTGAAACGCGCGGGTTGCAAGCGCGTCCGCGGCCAGAGAAGAGGTGGAGAAACTGCATGCCAGACAAACCGCAAGCCATGCGGGTGTGAATCTTTTCATGTGCTTATCCTTTAGTACTGCCCGAGGTCAGGCCGGAGACGAAGTATTTTTGTAGCGCCAGGTAGAGGATCGCCACCGGTACGGCGATCAGCATCGCCCCCGCCGCGTAGGTGGTGTAGCTGGCACCCATTTTTTGCGCCACCAGGTTATACAGACCGATAGGCAGCGTGTATTTATCCGGGGTACGCAGGATGGTGCTGGAGAGGATGAAATCCCCCAGCGGCCCAGTGAACGAGAACAGCGCCACCACCGCGAGGATGGGCCTCGACAACGGCATGATGATCTCGATAAAGATGCGAAAGCTGCTGGCGCCGTCCATGCGAGCGGACTCATCCAGGTCTTTAGGGATCGCGTCGAGATACCCTTTCATCAGCCAGGTATTCATCGGGATCATCCCCCCGACGTAGATCAGCACCAGCGCCAGATGGCTGTTAATCAGGCCAAGCAGTTGCGACAGCACAAAGATGGCAATCAGCGCGGAAAACTGCGGGATCATCTGCAGCAGCAGGAACAGCATCAGCCCGTTCTGCCGCCCTTTAAAGCGGAAGCGGGAGAAGGCGTAAGCGGTAAAGCTGACGCTAATCAGGGTCAGCACCATGGTCAGGAAGCTGATTTTCATCGAGTTCCAGTACCAGGTGAGGTAATTCACATTGCCATTGAACAGATCGGCATAGTGCTGGAACGACACATTTTCCGGAATGATTGAGGTACTGAGCAGGCTATTGCCGGCGTTCAGCGACGCCCCGACCGTCCAGACCAGCGGATAGATAATCACCACCGAGACCAGAATAACCACCAGCCAGGTGAGAGAGAGCCGGATCCACTTTTCGCGTTTAATACTGGGTGATTGAGCCATGTTGCTTCCCTTACGCCATGTCGTCATTTTTGAAGGATTTGGTGGCGCGGAACTGCCACAGCGCCAGGCCGACGACAAAGATCGACAGCAGGATCGTGATGGTCGCCGCGATGGCGTACTGCGACGAAGACATCGTCAGCTTATAGATCCACGACACCAGAATATCCGTCCCGCCGGCGTTAGAGCCTGCCACCGCAGGGCCGCCGTTGTTGAACAGGTAAATGATATTGAAGTTATTAAAGTTGAAGGTGTACTGGGTGATGATGATCGGCGCGATCGCATACAGCACCAGCGGCAGGGTGATGGTGCGCAGACGGGTAAAGGCGCTGGCGCCGTCCATCGTCGCCGCTTCATACAGATCGTCCGGGATCGCCTGCAACACGCCGGTGGTCATGGCAAAGACAAACGGGAAGCCAAGCCAGGTCTGCATCATGATCAGCGCCGTTTTAGTCCAGAACGGATCGGTGAGCCATGCCTTCGGACTGATGCCAAAAAAGGACAGGATCGCGTTGTTGATGACCCCGAAGGAGTCGTTGAACATGCCGGCAAAAACGAGAATGGTGACAAACCCCGGCACCGCCCACGGCAAAATAAAGATGGTGCGGATCAGCGGCTTAAAGCGCAGATCTTTTTGGTTCACCAGAATCGCCAGCAGTACGCCCACCGTACACTGCAGGGTGGTCGCCAGCAGCGTCCACACCACGGTCCACTGCAGCACATCCAGGAAAGTGGAGCGCCAGATGGAGAGGGTGAAAATATTAATAAAGTTTTTCAGCCCCACCCAGTCCACCAGCTTCGCCGGCGGGGTGTGGTACAGGTTGTAGTTGGTGAAGGCGATGGCGAAACCGAACAGAATCGGAAAGATCACCACAAACACCAGCAGAATAAAGCCCGGGGTGATCATCAGGTACGGAAAGCCGTCGCTCAGCAGCATCTGGTACTGCTTACGCACGCTGTTGAGGGCGATCCCCTCATCGCGTTTTTTGCCGTTGAGCCACGCATCCCGCAGCGAGAGAAAATAGATCAGCACGCCGAAAGCGACGATCAGCACGCTGATAATCCCCTCGGCTAACAGGAAGATAGAGTTATCCCGCGGTACCTCTTCACCCAGGGTATATAACCCCCACAACCCCTCACGCAGGAAATCATAAAAAATCCCCAGAAAGCTGCTCAGCAGCACCAGGAAGACCAGCCCTTTCAGCCACTGGCGATGATAAAACTGACCGAAACCCGGCACGATTGCCAGCAGCAGGCCGCACCATGCATGGCGCCCGGGCCCGCGTGCGTCGCTAAAATTTTCGCTGGAATGGATGCTCACACTCGACTCCTTCTACAAACGGGAGGTCCCCCTCCCGCTCGGTGACTTCACGTGACGGTGAATTACTGATTGCTGGCCTGCATCGCTTCGATCTGCATCGTGATCTGTTTCACCGCGTTATCAAGCGCGGCCTGCGGCGCCTGCTTACCGGTGAGGCTCAGTTCAAGCGCGGCGTTGGCCGGCCCCCACACTTCCCCCATCTCGGGAATGCCCGGCATCGCTACCGCTCGCGCCGACTGGATGGCGACGGCGCTGGCCTTTTGGTCGTTTTTAATCACCGGATCGTCAATCATCGCCTTCAGCGGCGGAATTTCGCCAGTGGCGACATAGCGGGCTTTCACATACTGCGGCTGGTTGATGAACTCGATAAACTGTTGCGCCAGCGCTTTGTCTTTACTCCAGGTCGATACTACATAGCCTTTGACGCCGAGGAAGGAGCTCATCGGCTTGCCGTCCGGCAGGGTCGGCAGGGGCGCCACGCCATAGTTAATGCCAGCGGCTTCATACGGCTGGAAGGCCCAGGGGCCGTTGATCACCGCCGCCGCTTTTTTCTCGGTAAACAGGGAATCGATGGCATTCAGCCCGTTATCGCCGAGGATCCCCGCCGGAAAGACCTTCTCGGCATAGAATTTTTTCAGGAAGGTGACGGCTTCCACGGCGCCGGGGGTATTGAGACCCACCTGCTGCGGGTTAAAGCCGCCGCTGTCGTTTTTAGCAAAGATATAGCCGCCCATCGGGCCAATCGCCCCCCAGCTGTAATAGATCTGGTCAAACTTGGCGAGCAGGCCGTATTTGTTCTGCTCGCGCTGGGTTTTCGAGTAGTCCAGCCAGGCCTGCAGGCTGTCCAGCGGCTTGTCGATCAGGTCCTTGTTGTAGATAAGCACCAGGGTTTCCACCGCCTTCGGGATCCCATACAGCGCGTTGTCCATGCGGAAGGCATTGATGGAGGCTGGCGTAAAGGCATCCTGTTTCGCCTGATCGACGCTGAGCGGCGAGAGTAGTCCCTGAACCACGGCGCCGCCGAGCTGGTCATTCGGGATCACCAGCACGTCCGGCCCAATGCCCGCCGGGCCGTCGAGGCGCAGTTTTTCCAGTTGCTGGGCGTAGGGCATCTCCTGGAGATTGACCTTCACGTTGTACTGCTTTTCAAAATCGCTAACCGCGGTTTTGATGCCAGCGGATTTTTTAATGTCCTCCCAGACGTTGAGCTGCCCGGCGGCATGCGCCTGCAGGCTGGCGAGTTGCCCCGCCGCCAGGGTGGTAAGGATCAGTGCAGCAAGCGTGTTCTTTTTCATTATCAACCTCATGTGAAGGTATAACAATTTAATGGTTTTTATTTGAATTCCGTCTGCCAGTTAGAAAAATAAATCTTTTCAAACTGCCGCATTACGTGGAAAACATGTTCTGATGCGCTTTTGTTATACGCTACGCTTTGATCGTTGATAAAACTACCATAAGCTGCCAGTTGTGTGATCATCCTTGCAGAAATGAAACGTCCCTGTATGGCGCAAAATCCGCGGAAGTTATAGTCAGGGCATGATTTTACTGCTGTTGAACATCGTCACACTGATTTGTTACACGTAATACAAATCACACTCAACATAGCGATAAGCCAACGGCAAATAACAGCTACTCACTCCGGGGAATGTGGATGTCCAATATACGACTGAGGAATGTCACCAAAAGGTTCGGCAGCACGGTGACGCTGCACCAGGTCAATCTCGATATTGAAGATGGCGAGTTTGCCGTCTTCGTCGGCCCTTCCGGTTGTGGAAAATCGACGCTACTGCGCATGATTGCCGGGTTGGAAGAGGTCAGCGAAGGAGAAGTACTGATCGGCGATGAGGTGATGAATGATGTCGTGCCCGCCCGCCGCGGCGTGGCGATGGTCTTCCAGTCCTATGCGCTCTATCCGCACATGACGGTGGCAGAGAACATGGGCTACGGGCTGAAGGTGAATAAAGTGCCGAAAACGGAGATCCGTCGCCAGGTGGAAATGGTGGCTAAAACGCTGCAGCTCTCGCACCTGCTGGATCGTAAACCGAAGCAGCTCTCTGGCGGCCAGCGGCAGCGCGTGGCCATTGGCCGGGCGATCGTGCGTAATCCCCGGGTGTTTATGTTCGATGAGCCGCTCTCTAACCTTGATGCGGAGCTGCGCGTCGATATGCGCCTGCATATTGCCCGTCTGCACCAGGAGCTGAAGACCACTATGGTGTATGTCACGCACGATCAGGTGGAGGCGATGACGCTGGCCGATAAAATAGTGGTCATGAACTACGGGAAAGTCGAACAAATGGGTTCGCCGATGGCGCTTTACTACAATCCGGTCAACAAATTCGTCGCCGGCTTTATCGGCTCGCCGAAGATGAACTTTCTGCCGGCTATCGTCAGCGACTGGCAGCCGGAACGCTTAACGGTCACCCTCGCGCAGGACCATCAGCTGGCCCTGAATATCACCACCCAGCCGCTGAAGCCCGGCGCTGCGGTGACGCTGGGGATCCGGCCGGAGCACCTCACCCCGGAAGTCGCCACCGGTACCGTAGTGGAGTTTCAATGTGAAGTGGTGGAGCGTCTGGGCAACAATACCTATCTGTTCGGCCAGTGCTACGGCCACGATAACGTCAAGGTTTTGCTGCCCGGCGACGTCCATTTCCGCCCGTGGCAGAAGATTAATCTGGCCTTCGACGACCGCTTCTGCATGGTGTTTGATGAGAACGATCTGCGCATCAGCGCCGACATCACGGCTCCGGATGCTCACTAGCTAACATATTGCTGTCATCTGCGCAGCGTATGCTGTGACTGAATGCCGGAATACACCCTGCCCGGCATTCACACCCTCATTTTTATTCTGCTACATCGGAATCATCCTTCTCTCCCGGCATCGCAGGCACTTGTGATGCCGGCTTTTTTCCCTGAGCGGCATTCTTTCTCCCGCTGCGCCGGGCTTATCTTTCGCATATACTGATGACACCCGGCGAACGATAAGGACACAGGCATGAGGACCCGGCATCTGATGGCGCTGTTTACAGGAGTGCTGATACTGGCCATCATCCTGCCCATTTCACTCAGCATCTGGCAGGCGGCGCGGCAGGCCAAAATGCAGTTCTATCGTGAACTGGATGACTATTCCAACCGTATCGTCGTTCGGACGCTGCAGGTTGCCGACCAGGCCCGGGAAGCGTTACGAGAGGCTGACGCACACACCGCCGCCTCCTGTAGCCCTGAACATCTGCTTACGCTCCGCCGCATCGCCTATACCCATCGCTACATTCAGGAAGTGCTCTGGCTGCGTGATTCCGTGCCGCAATGCTCCTCCCTGGAAGACCATAGCGTCGCTGTCACCTTTCCCCCGCCGGACCATATTGCCCCCGACGGCTATCGCACCTGGCTGACCTCAATTAACGATCTTGGCCTCGATCATCAGATGACGGCCATGGGCAGCCGGCAGCACATGGTGATGATCGACCCCGTATCCTTTATTGATGTCGTTCCCGCCAGCGAAGAGAAGATCCATACCATGCTGTTTGGCCTGGACCACCAGAAAATGGTGATCAGCAGTCAGCCGCTGCCGGCGAAAGTCTGGCAACGCATTAAAGATCCGTATGTGGATATGCTTACTCTGGATAACACAGTCTACCGGATCCAGCGCATTCCCGAGCTGGGCTCTGGCATCGTAACCTGGTCTTCAACCTTGCCGCTGCAGCAGCGCATTCGACAGCAGCTGTTCTTCTGGCTCCCTGCCGGCATTTTCACCAGCCTGCTCGCCACCTGGCTGCTGCTGCGTCTGCTAAGGCACCTGCGCTCACCGCGCAACAGCATGCTGGACGCCCTCAATTCCGAAGCGATTCAGGTTTACTATCAGCCGATTATTTCGTTGCAGGACGGGAAAATTGCCGGGGCCGAGGCCCTGGCCCGCTGGCAGCAGCCCGATGGCACTTTTTTATCGCCGGATATCTTTATTCCCCTGGCCGAGCAGACCGGGCTCATCACGCAGCTGACGGAAGATATCGTCAGGAAAATTTTTACCGATCTCGGTCCCTGGCTGCGGCAGCGGCCGGAAGTGCACATATCCATCAACCTGTCGGTAGATGATTTACGCTCGCCCACCCTACCGACGTTGTTACACGATCAGCTGCAGCACTGGGGGATCGCTGCCGAACAGATCATCCTTGAAATCACCGAGCGCGGGTTTGTCGACCCGGAGACCACCATGCCGGTGATCGCTCACTACCGTCAGGCCGGGCATCGGATCTCGATTGATGACTTTGGCACCGGCTACTCCAGCCTGAGCTATCTGCAGAAACTGGACGTCGACACGCTGAAAATCGATAAATCTTTTGTCGATACCCTCGAGTACCGGCCGCTGACGCCGCACATTATTGAAATGGCCAAAGCGCTCAATCTGGCCACCGTCGCCGAAGGGGTGGAAACCGAAAGCCAGCGCGACTGGCTGCGCCAGCATGGCGTTCAGTACGCCCAGGGGTGGCTTTACAGCAAAGCGCTGCCAAAAGAGCAGTTCATTCTGTGGGCAGAGCATAACCTCCATGCGCATTAAGCGGCGGGTGGCTTGAGCGGAACGTCAGGGGGCGCTACTTCAGATAGGATTTAATCACCTGCATCACCGTCTCCAGATCCGCTTCGCGCTGCGTCTCGTCAGGCTCTTTCACCACATGGTCGGTAAGATGCCCCTGAATAACCTGCAGCATCATGCCGTTGACCGCGCCGCGGATCGCCGCCAGCTGCTGTAATATTTCAGCGCACTCATGCTCGCGATTAAGCATTTTCTCTAACGCGGTACTCTGCCCCTGAATTTTCTTCAGCCGGGTCAGTAACATCTTTTTGTGTCGAACTGTATGTGACATTGCACGATCCACCGTTTCATTCTGTCCGGGATTACCGACCTGCGTGGTCAGCAACGCCTGCCAGCATACCATGATCCCTTTTGTCAGCCGCTTTTTCTACTGGGGGGTAGTATTTTACTACTGGGGGGGAGTAGGATAAACGCACTTTTGGCAAGGATCCCGATATGAACGATTTCACTTCCCTTCTGCAGCAGGGCAATGCCTGGCTGTTTATTCCCAGCGCGATACTGCTCGGTGCCCTGCACGGCCTTGAACCGGGCCATTCAAAAACGATGATGGCCGCCTTTATCGTGGCGGTACGGGGAACGTTAAAACAGGCGGTACTGCTGGGGCTGGCGGCCACGGTTTCGCATACGGCGGTGGTCTGGCTGATCGCCATGGCCGGTCTGTGGTTTGGCCGCGGCTGGAACGCCCAAACCTCTGAACCCTGGTTTCAGCTGGTCTCAGGGATTGTCATTGTGCTGATTGCCTGCTGGATGCTCTGGCGCACCTGGCGCGAATCGCAGCCCCACACGCACCATGATCACCACCATGAACATGAGCACCACCATGAACATGAGCACCACCACGAACATGATCATCACCACGAACATGATCACCGCCATGACCATGATCACCGCCATGACCATCACCATGCGTCCTCATCCGCCGCGCCGCTGGTGGCGGAGGAGTGGCAGGACGCGCATCAGCGGGCCCATGCCCAGGAGATCAACCGGCGCTTTGATGGCCGCCAGGTGACGACCGGGCAGATCGTGCTGTTTGGCCTGACCGGCGGGCTGATCCCCTGCCCGGCGTCCATTACCGTGCTGCTTATCTGTTTACAGCTGAAGAAATTCTCCCTGGGCGCCACGCTGGTGCTGGGCTTTAGCGTTGGTCTGGCGCTAACGCTGGTGGCTTCCGGGGCCATCGCCGCCCTGAGCCTTAAACATGCCACCCGCCGCTGGCCGTGGCTTAACGACCTCTCGCGCAAGGCGCCCTGGTTCTCAGGCTTACTGATTATTGTGGTGGGGATCTACATGATGCTTCATGGCCTGAGCGGCCTGTAAGCGATGAAAGGCCCTCTCCATGATGAAGAGGGCGATGGGTTAATTCAGGAGACTATTTCCCGGGGAGGGCTGACCGCGTTGCGGCTGACGGGCTGGCTGAACCACGGCAGGCACAGCTGGATCAGCGGCCCAATCGACAGCGCGTAGATGACGGTTCCGACGCCAAATTTACCCCCCAGCAGCCAGCCAATCAGCAGTACGGAAAGCTCGATCGCCGTCCGGATACCGCGCAGTGACCAACCAGTGCGAGCATGCAGACCGGTCATCAGGCCATCGCGCGGCCCGGGGCCAAAGCCCGCGCCAATATACATTCCGGTAGCGATAGCGTTCAGCACAATCGCT
>NZ_GL882847.1:46905-48745 GCF_000195655.1 Klebsiella sp. MS 92-3 | reverse complement strand
CCCCCCCCCCCCCCCCCCCCCCGGGGGCGGCGGGCCGGCCAGCGGGGCGCCCCCCGCCAGTCCCAGCACGATGACATTGCTCACCGTGCCGAGCCCCGGCATTTGCCGGATCGGGATCCACAGCAGCAGTACCGCCGCGCCGGTCAGGATAATCACCGTACCGAAACTGATCCCCAGCTGTTTAGCCACCCCGAGATGGAAAACATCCCACGGATCGGCGCCGAGATTGGCATGCACGAAGAGCGCCGTGGACACGCCGTAAAGCACCAGACCAATATATAACTGCAGCAGGCGACGAAGCATATTTTTTCCTCAACATCATTGCGAATGCCCTCATCATCAGCAAAAATGGACTGATAATTAATGGCCAGTTTTGGAAAAGTGGATCGCTATGTCAGCCCGACGCTTTGGAACCCAATCGCTGGTACGCCTGCTCGGCAACTGGCAGGAGACCAGCTCACGCACGCCGCTATGGCGCCAGCTGGCGGAAGCGCTCCGCCTGCTGATCCTTGATGGTCGCCTGACGCTGCAAACGCGCCTGCCCGGCGAGCGCGAGCTGGCGGCGGCCCTGAACGTCAGCCGGACCACCATCGCCAGCGCCCTCGGCCAGTTGCGGGAGGAGGGCTTTCTCTACAGCCGCCAGGGGAGCGGGTCACGCATTGTTTTGCCGGAACGCCCCGCCGATCTTCCTCTGCCTGCCGGCATCTCATCTACGCTTAATCTCTCTACTGCCGCCCTCAGCGCCGGGCCGGAGGTCCATCAGGCCTTCCAGCACGCTATGACCCTGCTGCCGCCCTATCTCGCACAGACTGGCTATGACCAGCAGGGGCTGCCGGTGCTGCGGGAGGCGATTGCCCGGCGCTACAGCGAACGCGGTCTGCCGACGCGGCCCGATGAGGTGATGGTGGTCAACGGCGCCCTCAGCGCCTTCGCGCTGATCCTGCGCCTGTTCACCGGGCCGGGCGATCGGGTGGTTATTGACGCCCCCACCTATCCGATGGCCATCAGCGCCATTCAGGGCGCCTCCTGCCGCCCCGTCGGGGTTGCGCTTCCGCAGCAGGGATGGGACTGCGATGGACTGGCGGCGACTATTGCGCAGACTGCGCCGCGGCTGGCGTGGCTGATGCCGGATTTTCACAACCCCACCGGACGCTGTATGGATGCCCCCACCCGCCAGCGGGTTGCGGACATCGCCGCCAGGACGCGAACAACGCTGGTAATCGACGAGACCATGGCCGACCTTTGGTATAACGCGCCGCCGCCCCCGCCGCTGGCCAGCTTCAATCCCGATGCCGCGGTGCTCACCATTGGTTCGGCCGGGAAAAGCTTCTGGGGGGGACTACGTATCGGCTGGATCCGCGCCAGCGCGCGGACCATCGCCTCGCTTATTCAGGCCCGCGATTCGCTGGATTTGGGTACGCCGCTGCTGGAGCAACTGGCCTGCAGCTGGCTACTGGAAAATGCCGCCACACTGCTGCCGCCGCGGCGGAATATGCTCAAGGCGCGCCGGGACATGTGCGAAACGCTGATGGCGGAATATTTTCCCCGCTGGCGGTTTTCGCCACCGGAAGGTGGGCTCTCTTTTTGGGTGGAACTTCCTGACATGCTGGCCACCCTGTTCTCTGCGCGTGCGGAAAGCCAGGGGATCCATATCGGCACCGGTACGCGGTTTGGGCTGGAAGGGGCGTTCGATCGCTATTTACGTCTGCCGTTTACGCTGCCGGATGAAGCATTGCGCCGGGCCTTCTCCACGCTACAACCGCTGTGGCAAAGCCTTGCTGAACAGAAGGAAAATACACGTTTGCGAAAAATAATATAAGAAAATAGCGAAGGGGGGGGG
>NZ_GL882847.1:31625-46813 GCF_000195655.1 Klebsiella sp. MS 92-3 | reverse complement strand
CCCGTCAAATGACCTTCATCCATGAGGTATATGAGATGTTTTTATAAAATTGCCTGGCTATCCTGCCCTCTGGTTATGGCAACCCAATGACAGAAAGAAGGCAATTTCATTAATGCTGGCGCGGAATAGGAAACCCTTTCAGGGAAATAATAAAGCCATCTTCATCTTTTTTGATTTTAGCGCCGGTGTCACACCAGTCGGAAGCAATGCGAAAGAACTCATCACTACCGATATTCCAGTTCAGGCGGACGTGTTTTACGTATCCTGAGCGCAACATATCGCAAGCTTCGCTATAGTTGCTGGCTGTAGAGAATTGTTGTTTCATTTTTTCTTCTTCAGAAGTTTTCTTAATGCTTTGATTTCTTTAGGGGTAAGTGGCGTTGCTTCCTCTTCGGTATGCTGGCTGTCAATGTCCTCTTCCGTCACCCCCGCCTCACCTGCTGACTCCTCCAGCTGAAAAGCCAGCTGCAGCAGCTTTTCCGTTGCCGTTCCCAGGTTCTCGTTATTAACTTCCGCATAATGACGCAACTTTTCTTTTAGCTCTGCGTCAATTTTTACATTCAAAACCACTGTGGTCATAGCTACGCTTCCCGTGCAATAAAATCATCATAATTAATACACGAAGTTAACATGCTGATCCAGAGATATATTTTACAGCATGAGCCTGGCAACAAATTCCCATCAGTAAGATGCGCTTTATTTATGACATGCAAATGACATTAATATTTCAGTAGTATTTCAGATTTATGACAAGTAAATATTATGGAATAAAAGCAGAGGGTTTTAACAACAAAAACTAATATGCGATCTTTATCAGAAATTAATTATTGCAGGAGTAAAAACCGGACAAATATAAGGGAAACACCAGGCGGGAGAAATGGGTGGGGGCCCTGCCAGCTACATCCCGGCACACACGTCGTCTGCTCTGGCTGCTTCCTTCCGGACCTGACCTGGTAAACAGAGTAGCGTTGCGGGAGAACCAACAGAGCCCCCATTGAGAGCGTTAGTTGCCTAACGCGCTGGCGCATTATCCCTGCTGACCTGGTGAATTGCAAGCTCACACCGTCCGCCTGCTGGTTTATTGCGCAATAACGCGAATAAAACCAGCCACTCACGGTCAGCCTGTGAGATTGCGAGCCCGCGCTCAGCACACATCCGGGTTATCCACCATACTTATCCTCTTCGTCCTCTTTTATCACCAGTACATTGTCTCGACGGTAATCGAATGACTGACTCATCACCACAGACCATCACTCTGCCTTTACCTGCTATTGAAGGGATGACCATCGCCTTTCAGGGCGTAAACTACCTGCGTCCTGAAAAAATGCTCGACTTCGCGACCATCAGTCCCGCGCCGGTGCGGGCGGTTACGCCGCTGGCGCTGCTCTATTCCACCGTCGGCGTGCTGCGCCAGGTGGAGCTGCGCAAGCTGCCGGTCTATATCAGCGGTCGGGTGGTGTACCCTATCTCGTCGTTAACCATGCCGGGCCTGCGCGCGAGGCTGATCATCAACGCCACTTCGCAGCGGTTGAAATTTCTTGAGAGTCTCATCGCCAGCTCAGCCTCCGACAATGTCCATGGCATGCAGATCCTCGGCCTCGCTCTGACGTTCACCGTCGAACAGGCCGCCTGACCCAGGCCGGCTGTACAGCTCCTGGCTTAGCGCTTATGCTGACGTTTTGCCGGTAACAGGACAGAAAATGGCTCCGCACGACACATTTCCCCAACGCGTCTGGCACATCGTGGCGTCGATACCGGAAGGGTATGTCACGACCTACGGCGAGGTCGCCCGGCTGGCAGGTTCACCGCGCGCGGCGCGCCAGGTGGGCGGCGTATTGAAGCGCCTGCCGGAAGGGTCCACCCTGCCATGGCATCGGGTGGTCAATCGCCATGGCGATATCTCCCTCACCGGCCCCGATCTACAGCGGCAGCGTCAGGCGCTGCTGGCCGAGGGTGTGCAGGTCTCCGGCAGCGGCCATATCGATCTCCAGCATTATCGCTGGGTTTATTGAAGGCAAAAAAAAGCCCCCATCCGGGGGCGTAGCGAGCTTACTGGGCGACAGGAACGGCGGTCTGCTGGACCGGAACCAGCGTCAGGTCGGCATGAGTGCCGCCCTGGTTTATTACCGTCTGCACGGTATCGGTAATAAACATCAACTGGCCGTTAACCGTGATCGCCGCGCTTAGCAGAATGCGAGCGTTCGGTTGAATATCTGCCGGGTTGTAAGGCAGCGCAAAGTTAAATGGCGCCTGTTTGCCTTCGGTACGCACCGCTTTTTGCGACAATACGCGGGCTGGCGCATCTGCCAGAGAAGCATCCGACAGGGTCACCGTCAGTACCGCATCCGGCGGTAAAGCGATTCTCTGGCGGATATTAATCGTCCCCGTGACGCTCGGCTGCTGCTGCGCCACGCTCAGCGTCGCGATACCGTAAGGGTCGGGCGCGGCCGCCTGCGTCGAAGAATTGTTCGAGTGGTGATTAGCACAGGCGGTCAGCGTCGCGGCGACGGCTAAGGCACTAAACATATAGGCAAATTTCATGATGTTCTCCTTATCATCCCTTAATACCCAGGAGGATGTTCCGCCGCTTCGCCGGCAGGAACTTTCGTGTCGTCAATAAGTGTGGCACAGATCTCAGATTTGTTCCTGTTAACTGGTCGTTATTCAGATTATTACACCCATCGGACCACTTGCGATTCCAGGTTATACTTGGCCACATTACGCGCGCTGCGCCGCTATTGTTAATTGAGGATAAGTATGAGTCAGGCACTCTCTAACCTGCTGGCATTATTAGATCTGGAAAAAATTGAGGAAGGGTTGTTTCGCGGGCAGAGCGAAGACCTGGGGTTACGTCAGGTTTTTGGCGGCCAGGTAGTGGGTCAGGCGCTGTATGCGGCAAAAGAGACCGTGCCCGTTGAGCGTCTGGTTCATTCGTTTCACAGCTACTTTCTTCGCCCCGGCGATAGCCAGAAGCCGATCGTTTACGATGTGGAGGTGCTGCGCGACGGCAACAGCTTCAGCGCCCGTCGGGTCGCCGCCATCCAGAACGGGAAGCCGATTTTCTATATGACCGCCTCCTTCCAGGCGCCAGAGAATGGCTATGAGCATCAGAAAGCAATGCCGGCCGCCCCCTCCCCTGACGGCCTGCCTTCGGAAACCGATATCGCTCGCAAGCTGGCGCATCTCCTGCCGCCGCAGGTGAAAGACAAATTCCTCTGCGATAAACCGCTGGAGATCCGTCCGGTGGAGTTTCATAACCCAATGAAAGGCCATATCGCCGAACCGGTGCGCCAGGTCTGGCTGCGCGCCAACGGCGCCGTCCCTGACGATCTGCGTATTCATCAGTATCTGCTGGGCTATGCTTCAGACTTTAACTTCCTGCCGGTGGCGCTGCAGCCGCACGGCGTTGGTTTCCTTGAGCCCGGCATGCAGGTCGCCACCATCGACCACTCTATGTGGTTCCACCGGCCGTTTAATATTAATGAATGGCTGCTGTATAGCGTCGAAAGCACCTCGGCCTCCAGCGCCCGCGGCTTCGTTCGCGGCGAATTCTACACCCAGGATGGCACGCTGGTTGCCTCAACGGTTCAGGAAGGGGTGATGCGCAACCGCAACGCATAAAAAAAGCCTCCCGGACGGGAGGCTTTTCGCTATCAGGAGAGAATGGCTTTTTTATCAGGCGTTATAGGCGTTTTCGCCATGGCTGTTGACGTCCAGCCCTTCGCGCTCCTGCTCTTCCGGCACGCGCAGCCCGACGGTCATATCCGCCACTTTGTAGCCGATGAACGCCACAACGCCGGACCAGACCACGGTGATGGCGATACTTTCCAGTTGCACCAGCAGCTGATGGCCCATGGTGACGCCTTCCGCATAACCGACGCCGCCCAGAGAAGTCGCCGCGAAGATACCAGTCAGGATACAGCCGACGATGCCGCAGACGCCGTGAACGCCGAAGACGTCGCAAGGATCATCCACACGCAGCCAGCGTTTCAGCGCAGTCACGCCCCAGATACCCGCCAGGCCAGAGGCGATACCGACGATCAGCGCCCCGCCGACACCGATATAACCACACGCCGGCGTAACGCCAACCAGACCGGCAATTGCCCCGGAGCAGGCGCCCAGCAGTGAAGGTTTGCCGCGCAGAGCCCATTCGCCAAAGGTCCACGCCAGGATAGCCGCAGCGGTCGCCACGACGGTGTTAACGAACGCCAGGGCCGCAATTTCATTCGCTGCGCTGGCAGAGCCGGCGTTGAAGCCGAACCAGCCCACGTAGAGGATAGCGGTGCCAGTGAACACCATCGGCAGGTTATGCGGTTTGAACGCTTCTTTGCCGAAGCCCACGCGTTTGCCCATCATATAGGCGCCCACCAGCCCGGCGACCGCGGCGTTGATGTGCACAACGGTGCCGCCGGCGAAGTCCAGCGCGCCATGGGTCGCCAGCAGACCGCCGCCCCAAACCATATGCGCAATCGGCACGTAGGAGAGTGTCATCCATACCACCACGAAGATCAGTACCGCGGAGAAACGAATACGTTCCGCCAGCGCCCCGACAATCAGCCCGACGGTGATGCAGGCGAACGAGCCCTGGAATGCCACGTGGATATACTGATAGAAGGTGCCCATCAGCGCTTTCAGCTCAATATTTTTCAGCATCACCCAGTCAAAGCTGCCGAAGAAGCTGCCGCCGGTGCCGAAGGCCAGGGTATAGCCATAAATCACCCACAATACGCAGACCAGGCCAAAGGTGACAATCACCTGAGTCAGCATGGACAGAACGTTCTTACCGCGGATCAGGCCGCCGTAAAACAGCGCAATCCCCGGGATAGTCATAAACAGAACCAGCGCGGTGCAAATCATCATAAACGCGTTATCGGCTTTGTCCGCCACCGCAGGCGCGGCCATCGCCAGCCCCGGCAGAAGGGCTAATGCCCCCAGACCCGATTTCATTGTTGCCATTTTCATTGTTTCGTTCCCCATCACTGTGTGGTCTGGAAATTACAGTGCCGCTTCGTCAGCTTCGCCGGTACGGATGCGAATGACGCGCTGCAATTCAGCGACGAAAATTTTGCCGTCGCCAATTTTTCCGGTGTAAGCCGCTTTGCTGATGACATCGATGACTTCATCCAGCTGATCGTCGGCAATCGCCACATCAATCTTCACTTTTGGCAGAAAGTTGACGCTATACTCGGCGCCGCGGTAGAGCTCCGCGTGACCTTTCTGACGGCCAAATCCTTTGACTTCAGTGACCGTCAGGCCCTGAATGCCGATGGAAGACAAAGCTTCACGCACGTCTTCCAATTTGAATGGTTTGATTACCACGGTAACCAGCTTCATAAGTCCCCTCCAGTCAGTATTCGGTAATGGCCGCAGCTAACACGATGGATATAAAGCAAGGGCTATGCCAGAAATGAAAAAAGGCCGCAAAGCGGCCCTTTGATGGCAAAAAACAGGGGACAGGTCAGGCAATATCCTGCGCAACGGCGCCTGGCGCGCAAAAATGCACCACAACGGTGCATTTGATGTAACGTTTTTGCACCATCGCAGGCCGCCCAGCGTTCCCTGCCTGCTGGTGGTGCATCAGGCGCTGAGCGACTCCTCTCTGGCGCTGGCCGCCAGCTCTTCGCCGGCCAGCTGCAGCTGATACATCTGCCAGTAGCGGCCTTTCGCCGCCAGCAGCTGCTGATGGGTGCCCCGCTCGACAGCCTGACCTCGATGCAGAACCAGGATGGTATCGGCCTCCACAATGGTCGACAGCCGATGGGCAATAACCACGAGGGTGGTATGCTGGCGGACCTTCGCCAGCGCCTGCTGGATCGCCTGCTCGGTACCGGAGTCGATGTTTGCCGTCGCCTCATCCAAAATCAGTACCTGCGGGGTATCCACCAGCACGCGCGCCAGCGCCAGCAGCTGCTTCTGCCCGACGGAGAGATTATTGCCCTGCTCGCCCAGTTGGGTGTACAGCCCATCGCTCATGCTGCGCGCCACCGCCGCCAGCTGCACCGCCTCCAGCGCTTCCCAAACCTGCGCCTCACTGATGTCCCGGCCCAGCGCGACGTTGGCGTAGAAGGTATCCGCCAGCACTACGGGATCCTGTTGCACCATCGCGATGCCCCGACGCAACGCGCTGTGGCTGAGGGATGCGAGCGGTCGACCATCGATGCGGATCTCGCCGTGGGTTAACGGGTAATAGCCCATCATCAGACTGGCGAGGGTACTTTTTCCGCTGCCGGTATGTCCGACCAGCGCCACGAAGCTGCGGGAGGGAATATCCAGCGTGATATCCTGGAGAACCAGACGGTCCCCCCGGTAAGCAAAGGAGAGATGGTCAATTTCCACCCGACCGCTGCTCAGCGGCGCGTCATCCGTACCCCACGCCTGGCGCGGGCGATCCATCAGCTCGAAAACGCGCTCGCCGGCGACCACCGCCTGCTGCAGCATCGACTGCTGGGTGGTCAGCTCGATAAGCGGCTCGTTAAGGCGTCCAAGATAGCTGATAAACGCGTACAGGACCCCAACCTCGATCGTGCCCACCGCGCTAAAGCCGAACAGCATCAGCAGCCCGCACAGCACCAGCGAGGAAAAAAGGCTCAGCAGCGGGCGCAGCAGAAAACCGTCCAGGCGCAGCGTCTGCATCCGCGCCAGATAGTGGGCATAGCTGGCCTCGCGCATCCGTTCGCCAAAGCGCGCCTGCTGGCGGAACTGCTGGATGACGCCCATGCCGTTGATCACTTCGTTGAAGCCATCGTTGATGTCGGCAAGCCAGGCGCGCACCCGCCGCACGATCGGCGTGCTATAGCGCTGATAGATAATCATCACGATCAGCACCGCCGGGAAAATCGCGATCGCCACCAGCGCCATCCGCCAGTCGAGGCTAAACATCGCCACCAGCATCGCGCCGATCAGCGCGGCGCTGCGCAGTACCGTAGCCACCACCGTCACGTACAGATCGCGAATGACTTCCGTATCGTTGGTTACCCGTGAGATAAGCTGCCCAACCGGCTGGGTATCAAACTCGCTGAGCGGCTGATGCAGGGCGGCATCCATCACGTCGCTGCGCAACTGCTGGACGACGCCGACCGCGGCGCGGTTAAACAGCAGCGACTGGTTATAGTGCAGGAGCGCCGCCAGCAGCTGCAGGCCGATATAGGCTACCGCCAGGCCGGCCACCAGCTTCAGCGGCAGCGTATGTTTCGCCACCATGTTGTCGATGAAATAGCTGATAAGCAGCGGGCCGCTCACTTCCGCCGCCGCCGCAATCCACATCATCGCCACCGCGATGGCCAACGGCTTGCGCCACGGTGAACCATAGGCCAGCAGGCGTTTAAGCGTCGGCCAGAGTTCGGTAAAGCTACGCATCCAGGGCCTCCTCTTGCGTCTGCGGAACCTCGTCGAGCGCGGCCTCCAGCTGCTGATATCGATACATGTCGCGGTACCAGCCGGGCTGCACGGCCAGCGCCTCGTGGCGGCCTCGCTGGGCAATATGCCCATGCTGCAGTACCAAAATTTCACTGGCCTCGGTGAGCGCCGACAGGCGGTGGGCGCTGATAATGACCGTCCGCCCCTCCCCCCACTGGCGCAGGTTATGCAGGATCTGGTGCTCGGTGCGGCCATCCACCGCCGATAAGGCATCGTCGAGGATCAAAATTTCGGCCTCCAGCAGCAGGGCGCGAGCAATAGAGATGCGCTGTTTCTGACCGCCGGAGAGCATCACGCCGCGCTCGCCCACTTCGGTCTCGTAGCCCTGAGGCAGACGCAGAATGTCGTCATGCACGCTGGCCAGTTGTGCAACCCGCTCAATCTGCGCCTGCGTCGCGTCCGGTTTTCCCAGCGCGATATTATTGGCGACGGTATCGGAGAATAAAAATGGCGTCTGATTGACCACCGCCAACCGGGCGCGCCAGCTGTCGAGCTGCAGAATCGGCAGCGGCAGATCGTGAAAGCGGATCTCGCCGTGAGTGACGTCAAAATGGCGCTGCAGCAGCGCCAGAATGGTGCTTTTGCCGGCGCCCGTCGGCCCGCAGATGCCCAGCATTTGCCCCGGCTGGAGAGTAAAATTTACCTGCTCCAGCGAAGGTTTGCTCGCCTGCGGATAGATGAAATCGCGGATAGCAACCTGCAGGACGCCACGGCCTGCCGGCACCGCCTCGCTCCCGTCATCCACCGCCGGCGCCTCTTCAAGCATCGTGCGGATACGACCATAGGCCGCGCTACCG
Organism: Klebsiella sp. MS 92-3; assembly: GCF_000195655.1. Lineage (NCBI taxonomy): Bacteria > Pseudomonadati > Pseudomonadota > Gammaproteobacteria > Enterobacterales > Enterobacteriaceae > Klebsiella > Klebsiella sp. MS 92-3. The sequence goes on along the minus strand of NZ_GL882847.1, from coordinate 38,600 downwards.
CGCTCCACGATGTTAAACATCCACGCCAGCGCCAGCATCGGCCAGATCATCAGGCCAAGATACATCACGAAGCTGGTCAGCTGGCCCAGGGTCAGGCTGCCGTGGATCACCATCCAGCTGCCGCCGCCGATGGCCAGCAGGTTAGCGGCCCCGATGGCGATATAGATGGTGGGGTCGAAGCGGGCGTCAATGCGTGCCACGCGCATGTTTTTCGCACCGGTATCGGCAGCATCGGCAGCAAACTGCGCCGACTGGCGATCCTCCAGCCCAAACGCCTTAATCATGCGGATGCTGGTCAGGCTCTCCTGCGTGCGATCGTTGAGGCTGGAAAAGGCCGCCTGAGCAACGCGAAAACGTTCGTGAAGCGCATCGCCGTTACGTTTGATCGCCAGGGCCATCAGCGGCATCGGCAGCAGCGCCAGCAGAGTAAGCTGCCAGCTAATCTGCGTCGACATTACAATCAATACCGCACAGCCCATCACCAGGGAATCCACCAGGGTTAATACTCCTTCGCCAGCGGCAAACACCACCCGGTCCACGTCATTGGTGGCGCGGGCGATAAGATCCCCGGTGCGATGGCGCAAATAGAACGCCGGATGCTGGCGGCTCAGTTGCCGGTAAAAATCTTCCCGCAGCTCAACCGCCAACTGGTAAGAAGCACCGAACAACAGCACGCGCCAGACATAGCGCAGCAGGTAGACCATCACCGCGATCAGCACCAGCGCGCCGATCCACATCCACACCTTCTCCGCGGTGTAATGTTGTTGCGTCACGCCGTCGACCACAATGCCCACCACCTTCGGCGGAATAAGCTGCAGGACGGCAATAATGACCAGCAGGGCAATTGCGCCAAGATAGCGGCGCCACTCCCGGCGGAAGTACCAGCTGAGTTGAGCAAATAATCGCAAGCAATAAAATCCTGATTTTGTAATGGGTTACGGCGCAATACCGTTATTCGACAGGCAAGGCGGTGGTATATTTTATCTGTTCCATGGCAAAACTCGAAGTGACATCCGACAGACCGGGCACACTGTTCACTAAACGTTTATAAAAGTCGTCATAGCGTTTCATATCAGCCACCTGCACCCGTAGCAGGTAGTCATACTCCCCCGCCATCCGCCAGAAGCCGAGCACTTCCGCCATCTGCGTCACTTCGCTCACGAACTGACAGTACCAGTCGCTGCTGTGATGCTGGGTCTTGATCAGGACGAACGCCGTCAGCCCCAGCCCCACCTTTTCCGCGTCCAACAGGGCGACGCGCCCGCGGAGAATACCCTCGTCTTCGAGCCGTTTCAGGCGTTTCCAGCAGGGCGTGGTGGTCAGATTAACGGCATCGGCCAGCGCCTGCAAAGAGAGGGTGCAATCTTCCTGCAGTAGCGCCAGCAGCTTACGGTCAATTTTATCTAGCATTGGGCATCCTCAGAGAAAATTTTGCTCTCATAATGGTAATCCACAGGTTAAATGGCAACAATTTTTCCTGCGCTTTCCGCTAAGCTAGGCACAAAATGACAAACAGGAAATCACGATGAATAGCGCCTGGGTTAAACATGCCATTAGCGAAATCAACGCTGACTATCAGCGTTCCGCCGACACGCACCTGATCCGTCTGCCGCTGCCCGCTTTTCCGGGCATCCACCTGTATCTGAAAGATGAAAGCACCCACCCCACCGGCAGCCTGAAGCATCGCCTGGCGCGGTCGCTGTTTCTCTATGGCTTGTGCAACGGCTGGATCAAAGAAGGCACGCCAATTATAGAGTCCTCCTCAGGGTCAACCGCCGTTTCGGAGGCCTATTTCGCCCGCCTGCTGGGGCTGCCGTTTATCGCTGTGATGCCCTCCTGCACCGCCAGACGCAAAATCGAACAGATCGAGTTCTACGGCGGACGCTGCCATTTTGTGCAGAGCGCCGGCGAAATCTACGCGGCTTCCGAAACGCTGGCCCGCGAGCTGAACGGCCATTATATGGATCAGTTTACCTTCGCCGAGCGGGCCACCGACTGGCGCGGCAACAACAATATCGCCGACAGTATTTTCCGCCAGATGAGCCATGAGCCGCACCCGCAGCCGTCATGGATCGTCATGAGCGCCGGCACCGGCGGCACCTCAGCGACCATTGGCCGCTATATTCGCAGCCAGGGCTACGAGACGCAGCTGATGGTCGTTGATCCGCAGAATTCGGTGTTCCTCGATTACTGGCAGACCCGCGACGCCAGCCTGCGCAGCCCGGTCGGCAGCAAAATTGAAGGCATCGGACGGCCGCGCGTCGAGCCGTCGTTTATTCCCGACGTTGTCGATGAGATGCTGCGCGTGCCGGATGCGGCGAGCGTAGCCACCGCCCTGTGGCTGGAAACGCAGCTTGGGCGCAAGGTCGGCGCCTCGACCGGCACCAATATGTGGGGCGTATTGCAGCTGGCCGCGCGGATGCGCGAGGAAGGTCGCACCGGCTCGATAGTGACACTCCTGTGCGACAGCGGCGAGCGTTACCTGGAAAGCTATTACAACCCGCAGTGGGTGGCGGACAATATCGGCGATATTGCGCCCTGGCAGGCGGAGATCGCCGGTCTGGTCGAAAGGCGATAAAAAAAGCCAGATAGAAGCCTATCTGGCTTGCTGGAAGGGTCTCTCTATTCGGGGGAATAAGGAAGATCAGGATTATCCAGCCAATGAGTTAAAAAATGGGAGACTGCCTGATTCCGGCAGTCGCCAATTACCGGCAGATGCGGCAGCTCGGCTTTCAGCTGCGGCATCGCGTTGCCCATGATGAACCCCCGCCCAACGCTGCCCAGCATCTCGCGGTCGTTCATCGCATCGCCGAAGGCCATGCATTCCTGCAGGGTGAAGCCTAAATGCTGGCTGAGCACCGCCAGCGCCGCGCCTTTATTGCAGCCAACCGGCAGCACCTCCAGACAGTCCATTGCCGAGAAGCAGAGAAATGCGCGATCGCCCAGCGTCTCATTCAGCTGGATCCGCAGACGGCGCAAATCGTCATGATCGCCGCAGAAACAGATCTTGGTGACATGCTGCGCCGACATGCGCTTCAGATCGCACAGTTGATAGTGAAAGCCGCTGAATACATGCGCTTGCAACAATTCAGGCCTTGCCTGGCCGGTGAACCAGCCGCCATCGTTAAAGACGTGCATGCTGGCCTGGGTATCCCATTTGCCGTGCAGCACCGCTTCCGCCGCTTCGGGAGCGAGATCCTGGCGATAAAGCTCCTCCCCTTCCAGCGAATGGATGCGCGTCCCGTTGCCGGTGATCAGAAATGCATCAAGGGAAAATTCGCCAATCACATGGTGCATCTCCAGCACATGGCGGCCGGTGGCGAAGGTCAAGGTGATATCGCGCTCACGCAGCCGTTTCAGCGCGGAAAGCGTCTTTTCTCCAAGACGATGGTCGGGCATCAGCAGGGTGCCGTCCATATCAAATGCCGCCAGTTTTGCCATGGTATATTCCCCGATGTGTGATGGGCTTCGCTTGTGTTGCAGTATCACCTGGGATATACGGAAGTAATAGTGAATAGATATTATTAATTGTTCCGGGTTTACAGCGGCCCGGTGGACGACGGCCCCCATGCGACTCTTACACCGTTTAAATCAATACCAGCGCCTATGGCAACCCTCAGCCGGGGCGCCGCAGCAGGTCACCGTCGGCGAACTGGCGGAGCGCTGTTTTTGCAGCGAGCGCCACGTCCGTACTCTGCTGCGTCAGGCGCAGGAGGCCGGGTGGCTAAGCTGGCAGGCCAGCTCCGGGCGCGGCAAACGCGGACAGCTCTTATTTCACAAAACCCCGGAAAGTCTGCGCAACGAGATGATGGAGCAGGCGCTGAACAACGGTCAGCAACAAACCGCGCTGGAGCTGGCGCAGCTTGCCCCGGTGGAGCTGAAAGCCCTGCTCCATCCCTTCCTCGGCGGTCAGTGGCAAAACAATACCCCCACGCTGCGTATTCCTTACTATCGCCCGCTGGAGCCGCTGCGTCCCGGCTTTCTCCCCGGCCGCGCCGAGCAGCATCTGGCCGGACAAATCTATGCCGGGCTGACGCGCTTCGACGAAGGCGACAATATGCCGATCGGCGATCTGGCGCACCACTGGCAGGTCTCCCCGGACGGCCTGCGCTGGCATTTTTATATCCGCTCCACGCTGTGCTGGCACAATGGCGATACGGTGGAAACCGCGCAGTTGCGACAGCGGTTACTGCTGCTGCTTGAGCTGCCCGCCTTGCGGACCCTCTTCGCCAGCATCAGCCGTATCGATGTCACCCATGCCCAGTGTTTAACAATAACCCTGCATCGCCCTGACTACTGGCTGCCGTTCCGCCTCGCCAGCTACTGCAGCGTGCTGGCGCATCCCGACGATCCGGCCATTGGCTGCGGACCGTTCCGCCTGAAGCGGTTTAGTCCGGAACTCGTCCGCCTGGAAAACCATCCCCGCTACCACCTGCAGCATCCGCTGATCCAGGCGGTGGAGTACTGGATCACTCCTCAGCTCTTTGACCGGGATCTCGGCACCAGCTGCCGCCATCCGGTGCAGATCACCATCGGCGATCGCGAAGAGCTGCATAATCTGCGTCAGGTCAGCAACCGTATCAGCCTTGGCTTCTGCTATTTGACCCTGCGCCACAGCCCTCGGCTTAGCAAAGCGCAGGCCCAGCGGCTGGTGTCGATAATCCATCACTCGTCGCTACTGGATACGCTGCCGCTGGAGGAGGATCTGATTACGCCAAGCCATGAGGTGCTGCCGGGATGGTCCATCCCGCAGGGACCGGCAAACAACGCGGTACCGCTGCCGGCCAGGCTCACCCTGCTCTATCATCTGCCGGTCGAGCTACATGCGATGGCCGAACAGCTGAGGCAACGTCTGGCTCTGCTGGGCTGCGAGCTGACGCTCCTGTTTCACGACGCTAAAAACTGGGAAGGCTGCCAGGATCTGGGGCAGGCCGACCTGATGATGGGCGACCGTCTGATCGGCGAAGCGCCGGAGTACGCCCTGGAACAGTGGCTGCGCTGCGATATGCTGTGGCCTAATTTGCTGACCGGGGCGCAATATGCTCATCTGCAGGCGACATTAGACGCGGTGCAGTCTCAGCCCGACGCTCGCAGCCGCAACGATGCGCTGCGCAACGTATTTAACAGCCTGATGGAAGACGCCATCATGACGCCGCTGTTCAAGTATAACTATCGGATCAGCGCGCCACCGGGGGTCAATGGTCTGCGCCTCAACGCCCGGGGCTGGTTCGACTTCGCCAGCGCCTGGCTGCCGGCCTCGTCGACGTGAGAGAGCTGGTGATGGAGGGCGTCTGCCGCTACCATATCGCCTTTATTCATTTAGTCAGGAATTGCCATGAAACGCGCCGTAGTTGTCTTCAGCGGAGGACAAGATTCAACCACCTGTCTGGTGCAGGCTCTGCAACAGTATGATGAAGTGCATTGCGTCACTTTTGATTATGGCCAACGCCACCGCGCGGAAATCGACGTTGCGCGCGAACTCGCCCTGAAACTGGGCGCCGTCGCGCATAAAGTGCTGGACGTCACTCTGCTCAACGAACTGGCAGTCAGCAGCCTGACCCGCGATAACATTCCGGTACCGGACTATCAGCCTGATGCCGAGGGTATTCCCAACACCTTTGTCCCCGGGCGTAATATTCTGTTTTTAACCCTGACGGCAATCTACGCCTATCAGGTAAAAGCCGAAGCCATCATCACCGGCGTGTGCGAGACCGACTTCTCCGGCTACCCGGACTGCCGCGATGAGTTTGTCAAAGCGCTGCACAACGCCGTCAGCCTGGGGATGGCGAAAGACATTCGCTTTGAGACGCCGCTGATGTGGCTGAATAAGGCCGAGACCTGGGCGCTCGCCGACTACTGGGGTCAGCTGGATCTGGTGCGCCGGGAAACCCTCACCTGCTACAACGGCATTAAGGGCGATGGCTGCGGCCAGTGCGCCGCCTGTAACCTGCGCGCAAACGGACTCAACCAGTATCTGGCGGACAAGGTCGGGGTAATGGCGGTTATGCAGCAAAAAACCGGACTGGCGCAGGCATAATCTCCGGGGATCGATTTACCGGAGCTTTGACTCAAATTCCCCGGTGGCGCGATGCTTACCGGGGCTACGGGTTCATCACCTGCCGTGGGCCAGCCACTCGCACGACGGTTGTCAGCGCAGGTTCATCTGGTCAAGTTTCGCACGCAATTCCCCTTCCAGCGGCAGCGCCTTCTGGGTTTTCAAATCGATACAAACGAAGGTAATCAGCGCATCGGCCACTACTTCGCCATTGGGGTTGAGGGTGACCACCTGGCTTAGGGTGCCGCTTTTGCCGTTGAGTTGCTCCAGTTTGCTGCTCACCGTCAGCACATCGCCCAGTACCGCCGGACGACGATAGTTAATATTGATATTCACCACCACGAAGGCGATGTTTTTCTCCATCATCCACTGAAACGCGGGGCTGTTTTCCAGGCCGTCCCAGCGGGCTTCCTCAAGGAACTCCAGGTAGCGAGCGTTGTTCACATGCTGGTAGACGTCCAGATGATAGCCGCGAACTTTAATTTGTGTCTGCATAGCACTAATGCCTTTCTGTTATTGTTGTTTATGAGGTAAGAGGTCACACCACTTGATGCAACCTCTTTATCCTGGCAAAAAATCACCGCTGTGCAAGGTCTGGCATAAAATTTACAGCGTCAGATGGGCTAAATTGCGCTCCACCAACGCGCTCCCCATTCCCGGGACCTGCTTCAGATCATCGAGGGTTTTGAACGGCCCGTACTCTTCGCGGTAGCTGACAATAGCCTGGGCTTTTTTCAATCCTACGCCATTTAACGCCTGCGCCAGCTGTTCGGCGCTGGCGCGGTTAATGCTGACCTTTGTCGCCCCGTTGTCAGACTCGCCGGGCACCGCTTCCGCCTTCGCCGAAGAGGACGCCTGCACATTTTCTTTATTCACCGCCGCTTTGCCCCCGGCGGGGGGGGCCCCCCCCCCCCCCCCCC
>NZ_GL882847.1:31344-31569 GCF_000195655.1 Klebsiella sp. MS 92-3 | reverse complement strand
GGCCCCCTGCACTTTTTCTTTATCCCCCGCCGCTTTGCCGCTGGCGGGTGCCGCCAGCGCCCCCTGTACCCCTACCGCAAAAACCAGAACGCCCGCGGCCATCAGTGCTTTTATTCCATATTTCATGCTGATATCTCCTTGTGTGTAGACAGCAAGGTCACGATAGCGTCAGTGCGGATAGTCGACAAAAGGCAAATCACAGAAATGGAAAGGGGGGGGGGGGGG
>NZ_GL882847.1:0-31248 GCF_000195655.1 Klebsiella sp. MS 92-3 | reverse complement strand
AAAAAAAAAAAAAAAAAAAAAAGAAGGGGGGGCGCGAACGGGGGGCCCCCTTGAGGATTACATCGTGTTGCTCATTTTTGCGAGACGACGCGAAATTACTGCTGCTGGTCGATGCTGTCGCCGAGCTTAATTTTCGCCGCCTTGCGCAGGTTGCTCATCAGCGCTTCGAAAGCGATTTGGGCATTGTTCTGGGTGATCCCCTGAACCATGGCCTTCTTCTGCTCTTCCGGCATGCTGCCGGCTTTCACCTCATCCAGCGCTACCAGCACCACATCGCCTTGCATATTGCTGCCCACGCCGTAGACCGGTTTACCCTGCTGCGGCAGCGGCAGGGTAAATGCCAGCTGGCTCAGCGGATCCTGGCCGGTACGAGAAAGCGTCTGCGGCGCGCCAAAGCTCAGGCCAGCCGCCTTCATCGCTTCATCGCCTTTGCCGTCTTTCAGCGCCGCCAGCAGCTTGTCGGCCTCCAGTTTCGCCTGCTGTTCCGCTTTATTGTGCTTAACGATATCGCTAACCTGTGCCTTCACTTCGGCAAGCGGCTTCACCGCCTCGGCTTTGTGTTCGCTAATGCGCAGAACAAAAGCGCGATCGCCGTCAACGGTAATGATATCGGAGTTGCTGCCCGGCGCGCCGTTCTCACCCACCAGACCGCCGTTGAAAATAGCGTCAGCGACCGGTTTAAAGTTCAGCTCCTCCGGCAGGTTATCGCGGCCAAACCAGCCGGTTTCTACGACCTTCAGCCCGGCGACCTGCGCTGCGCTCGCCAGCGATTCATTATCGTTGCTGGCCGCATCGCTCACCTTCTGCTGCAGCGCGTAGTAAGCATCCAACGCTTTTTCCTGCTTCACTTTCGCCGCAATGTCATTACGCACGTCAGCCAGCGGCTTCACCTGCGCCGGCTGGACGTCGTCCAGACGAGCTACCAGGAAGCCAACCGAGGATTTGATCACGCCAGACAGCTGGCCTTTCTCTTTCAGCCCGGCATCTTTCAGCTCAGGCACGGTAGAGGCATCTTCCATCCACCCCATATCGCCACCGTTGCGGGCAGAGATAATATCGGTCGATTTTTCTTTCGCCAGCGTGGCGAAGTCCGCTCCTTTTTGCAGCTCGGCCAGTACCGCTTTCGCATCGGCTTCAGTTTTGGTCTGAATCACGCTGTAGCGGCTGCGCTGCGGCTGAGTGAACTGATCCTTGTGCTGGTCGTACCATGACTGAATCTCGTCGTCAGAGGCGCTCTCCTGCATGCTGGCGGCATCCATTTTGATGTAGCTGACGCGGAACTGCTCCGGCGCCATAAAACGGGCCTGATTCTGCTGCCAGAAGACGTTGATTTCCTCATCGCTGGCGGTCTGTTTTGCCGCCAGGGCATTTACGTTGATGGTCGCTTCGCGGACCACCCGCTGTTGAGATACCAGCGCCGCCAGCTGATCGGACTCGCCCGGCAGCATGAAGTCGGTACCCGCAATGGCGTTAATCAGCTGCTGCGTGGTCAGCTGGTTACGCAGCGCCTGGGCGTACTGATCGGTGGTCATCCCCATCTGGGCGACAATACCGCTGAAACGCTGGTTGTCGAACTTACCGTTCGTCTGGAACGCCTGGGTCTGGAAGATCGCCTGCTTCACCTGCTCATCGCTGATGCTGAGGCCCAGCTCGCGGGCATACTGATCCAGAAGCGACTCATCGATCAGGCGGTTCAGCACCTGCTGGCGCATGGTTTTCATGTAGTTTTCGTTCGCCGCCAGCTCGGAGAATTGATCGCCAAGCTGCTGCTGCATACGGTTACGTTCGCTGGCGACGGCGTTTTCAAACTGCCCACGGCCAATCTCCTGGCCATTCACTTTTGCGGCATAGTTTTTGCCACCGCCAATCAGGTAACCACTCACCCCGGTCAAAATGAACGAGACGATAATGATACCGAAAATAATCTTGAGCACGACGCTGTTGGCGGCCGTGCGTAGGTTGTCCATCATGGTGTAACAACGCTCCGCTGTAGATGACTTTAGCTCGCGCAGCATAGCACGTGATGGCCGCCGCGCGTGAGGACGTATTTTGACAAGAAAACAGGGTGATTGTCAGCCCACAAGTGGCGATAAACACACATAAAGTGGTCTGAAAAGGCAATAAAAAAGGCACATCTCACGATGCGCCCTTGTACTTCGTCACATTCCCTGACGGGAAAGCCGATCAGTTCACCGCGTCTTTCAGCGCTTTACCAGCACGGAAGCCCGGCACTTTTGCGGCAGCGATAGTAATTTCTTTACCTGTTTGCGGGTTGCGACCAGTACGGGCGGCACGTTCTTTAACAGCAAAGGTACCAAAACCTACCAGCGCAACGTCATCCCCAGCCTGCAGAGATTCAGTAACAGAAGCGATTAAAGCATCTAACGCACGTCCAGCTGCAGCTTTAGAAATGTCCGCACCCGCAGCAATTTTGTCAATCAGTTGAGATTTATTCACTGTTCTCTTCCTCTCTTTATAATTTATATCGCACCTGAGTCCTTCATAGTGCGACCGCGCAGCAGTTATATCAGGACTGTCATGCCCTTACAACAGCAGTTGTCGATGACCCCCCTGCCAGCGATCTAAGTTAGCTACACAAAAAAAGGCTGGCAAGTCCGAAATGACTTACCAGCCCTATTTTTATTAGCGCAATTTGCGCAGAATCACTATTTCGCGGTCACAACCTGCATGCCGAACGGTTCGTTCTGCAGCGCAAGTGTCAGAACTTCCTCGATTCGTTTCACCGGATGGATATCCAAATCGGCGATAACGTTATCCGGAATTTCTTCAAGGTCGCGTTTGTTCTCATCAGGAATCAGAACAGTCTTAATGCCGCCGCGATGCGCCGCCAGCAGTTTTTCCTTCAGACCGCCGATCGGCAGCACCTGACCACGCAGAGTGATTTCACCGGTCATCGCCACATCAGCGCGTACCGGGTTGCCGGTCAGGCAGGAGACCAGCGCCGTGCACATGGCAATACCCGCGCTCGGACCATCCTTAGGCGTCGCCCCTTCCGGCACGTGCACGTGAATGTCACGCTTCTCGTAGAAGTCGGCGTTAATGCCCAGCTTGTCAGCCCGCGAACGTACCACCGTCAGCGCAGCCTGAATCGACTCCTGCATCACCTCGCCAAGCGAGCCGGTGTAGGTCAGCTTGCCTTTGCCCGGCACGCAGGCGGTTTCGATGGTCAGCAGATCGCCGCCCACTTCCGTCCACGCCAGACCGGTCACCTGACCGACGCGGTTCTCACTATCGGCGCGGCCATAGTCGAAGCGCTGTACGCCGAGATAATCATGCAGATTCTCACCGTTAATTTCGATGTGTTTCAGCGATTTATCCAGCAGCAGTTGCTTAACGGCCTTGCGGCACAGCTTGGAGATTTCACGCTCCAGGCTACGTACCCCCGCTTCCCGCGTGTAGTAACGAATAATGCCGATAATGGCGCTATCGTCAACGGTCAGCTCGCCTTTCTTCAGCGCGTTACGTTCGATCTGCTTCGGCAGCAGATGACGTTTGGCGATGTTCAGTTTTTCATCTTCGGTATAGCCGGAGAGACGAATCACTTCCATACGGTCCAACAGCGGCGCCGGAATGTTCATGGAGTTGGAAGTCGCCACGAACATCACGTCGCTGAGATCGTAATCCACTTCCAGGTAGTGGTCGTTAAAGGCCACGTTCTGTTCCGGATCCAGCACCTCAAGCAACGCGGAAGCCGGGTCGCCGCGCATGTCGGAAGACATTTTGTCGATCTCGTCCAACAGGAACAGCGGGTTTTTGACCCCCACTTTCGCCATTTTCTGGATCAGTTTGCCCGGCATCGAGCCAATGTAGGTCCGACGATGACCGCGGATTTCCGCTTCATCGCGCACGCCGCCAAGCGCCATACGAACGTATTTCCGTCCGGTCGCTTTGGCGATGGATTGACCCAGCGAGGTTTTACCTACCCCCGGCGGTCCCACCAGACAAAGGATTGGCCCCTTGATTTTGTTCACCCGGCTCTGCACCGCGAGATATTCAAGGATGCGATCCTTCACGCGCTCCAGGCCATAGTGATCGGTATCGAGGATCTCCTGGGCCTGACGCAGGTCTTTTTTGACCTTACTGCGCGCATTCCACGGCACCTGCACCATCCAGTCGATGTAGCCACGCACGACTGTCGCTTCCGCTGACATCGGCGACATCATCTTCAGCTTCTGCAGTTCCGCTTCGGTTTTTTCTTTCGCCTCTTTCGGCATTTTCGCCGCGTCGATCTTACGCTTCAGCGCTTCGTTTTCGTCCGGGGCGTCGTCCATCTCGCCGAGTTCTTTCTGAATCGCTTTCATTTGCTCGTTCAGATAGTACTCGCGCTGAGATTTCTCCATCTGCTTTTTGACGCGGTTGCGAATGCGCTTCTCAACCTGCAGCAGATCGATTTCCGATTCCATCATCGCCATCAGATATTCCAGACGTTCGTTAACGTCGGACATCTCAAGCACAGACTGCTTGTCAGCCAGCTTCAGCGGCATGTGCGCCGCGATGGTATCCGCCAGGCGCGCCGGATCGTCGATGCTGTTCAGCGACGTCAGCACTTCCGGTGGGATCTTCTTGTTCAGCTTGATATAGCCTTCAAACTGGCTGATAGCGGTGCGAACCAGCACTTCCTGCTCGCGTTCGTCAATCGCCGGCGAGTCGAGATACTCCGCTTTCGCCGAGAAATGCTCGCCATTATCAGACAGCGCAGAAATGCGAGCACGCTGCAGCCCTTCGACCAGCACCTTCACGGTGCCGTCCGGCAGCTTCAGCATCTGCAAAATAGACGCCACGGTTCCAACGGTGAAAAGATCGTTTACACCCGGCTCATCCGTCGACGCTTCTTTCTGCGCAACCAGCATGATTTTTTTATCATGGTCCATGGCCGCTTCGAGGCAACGGATAGATTTTTCCCGCCCTACGAACAGGGGTATGACCATGTGCGGATAAACCACCACATCGCGCAATGGCAATACGGGGATTTCAATGCGTTCAGAACGCTCAGGATTCATAGAGCTCTCTCTTAGTTTAAAGTCCGCCAGGTAGCCGACGACGCCACACTCCACTGCATCGTCGTTAATATGTAATCCAGTATATGGGGATGTATTCCACACATTCAACGGCGGGAATGCAGGAAAAATAAAAGGGGAGATAAAATCCCCCCTTTTTGTTAACTGCTTGAGTGAAATGGTTAATTATTCACCAGATGCCTGCTGAGCTTCCGGTTTGCCGTAGATCAGCAGCGGTTTGCTCTGACCGGCGATAACCGACTCATCAATGACCACTTTTTCGACATCTTCCATCGAAGGCAGGTCATACATGGTATCCAGCAGCGCCGCTTCCACAATTGAGCGCAGGCCACGGGCGCCGGTTTTACGCGCCATCGCTTTCTTGGCGATAGCGTCCAGCGCTTCGTCGCGGAATTCGAGCTCTGCGCCTTCAAGGCTAAACAGCGCCTGATACTGCTTGGTCAGGGCGTTTTTCGGCTCTTTCAGGATCTGGATCAGGGCTTCTTCGCTCAGCTCGTTCAGGGTCGCCACTACCGGCAGACGGCCGATGAACTCCGGGATCAGACCAAACTTGATCAGATCTTCCGGCTCGACCTGAGCCAGCAGTTCCCCTTCGCTCGCTTTGTCGGACTTCGCTTTTACCGTCGCGCCAAAACCAATGCCGGAGCCGGTTTCCACACGGTGGGAAATCACTTTGTCCAGGCCAGCGAACGCGCCGCCGCAGATAAACAGGATCTTGGAGGTATCAACCTGCAGGAACTCCTGCTGCGGATGTTTACGCCCGCCCTGCGGCGGAACGGCGGCAACGGTCCCTTCGATAAGCTTCAGCAGCGCCTGCTGCACGCCTTCGCCTGAGACGTCGCGCGTAATCGACGGGTTATCGGATTTACGCGAAATTTTGTCGATTTCGTCGATATAAACGATGCCGCGCTGCGCTTTCTGCACGTCGTAATCGCACTTCTGCAGCAGTTTCTGAATGATATTTTCGACGTCCTCACCCACATAACCGGCTTCGGTCAGGGTAGTGGCGTCCGCCATGGTAAACGGCACATCCAGCAGGCGCGCCAGCGTTTCCGCCAGCAGCGTTTTACCGGAACCGGTCGGCCCGATCAGCAGGATGTTGCTTTTACCCAGCTCTACGCCATTGCTGGTATCGCCATTGCGCAGACGCTTGTAGTGGTTGTATACCGCGACCGCCAACACCTTCTTCGCCTGTTCCTGACCGATGACGTAGTCATCAAGGTGGTGGCGAATCTCGTGCGGCGTCGGCAGCGCGCTGCGCTCGCGGTGCGGCGCCACTTCTTTAATCTCTTCGCGAATGATGTCGTTACATAAATCAACGCATTCGTCGCAGATATACACGGATGGCCCGGCGATCAGCTTACGCACTTCATGCTGGCTTTTGCCGCAAAAAGAGCAATACAACAATTTGCCCGATCCATCTTTGCGTTTATCTGTCATGAGTCCAAACCTCTTTTTAAGTTCTTTGTGCCGCACACGACGACGCAAATGCCATTCTCAGGCGCAAGCCGCCATATAGCGTTGTGCCGCCCTTCATTAGTATATACACAAAATCCTTCGCGCTACATCGAGCCGGTAGCGAAGCCACCGGCCGCAAGCCTGCCAGACAAGCGGCCGAATAAAAGCCAACCGCTCGCACAGACGTAGCGAGAAGGATGAAGCGTAAAGCGGCACCCTTGCGCCTTGGGCATCAATTACGATGGGTCAAAATAGAGTCGACCAGCCCGTACTCCACGGCTTCCGCAGCAGACAGGAAGCGGTCACGCTCGGTGTCACGCTCAATCTGCTCAAGAGACTGGCCGGTATGATGCGCCATCAGCTCATTCATGCGTCCTTTCACCTTCAGGATTTCACGGGCGTGGATCTCAATATCCGTCGCCTGTCCCTGATAGCCGCCCAGCGGCTGGTGGATCATCACGCGGGAGTTCGGCAGGCAGAAGCGCTTGCCTTTCGCCCCGGCGGTCAGCAGGAACGCGCCCATAGAAGCGGCCTGCCCCATACAGATGGTGCTGACATCCGGCTTGATGAACTGCATGGTGTCATAAATCGACATCCCGGCGGTGATTACCCCGCCCGGAGAGTTAATGTACAGGTAAATGTCTTTTTCCGGGTTTTCCGCTTCCAGAAACAGCATCTGCGCCACGATCAGGTTTGCCATGTGGTCTTCGACCTGGCCGGTCAGAAAAATGACGCGTTCCTTAAGCAGACGGGAGTAGATATCAAAAGAACGTTCACCGCGTGAGGTCTGTTCAATGACCATCGGCACCAGGGCCATATGGGGTGCAAAGTTGTCTCGTTCGCCACTGTATGACATTTCCGTCTCCTGGAGTAATTTTAAAATACCTGCTGCACTGATTGTAACCTTACGGACGGATTATCAGCCACAGTTTCTATCCGCTGAATGCGTCACCGCCTCTTCAATACGCGTGCGATTGCGGATGCAGTTGCCTCCCCCGGTAATGGGGATGGTGTTGCCATATTTCAAGCATAACAAGCTTTTGCTGTAACGCTATCATGGTTAATGCGTTTTCGCACCGTGCCTGTGGCTATCATTATCTTAAAAAAAAACCCGCCGCCTTTCGGCAACGGGTTTTTGCTCGAACCTTAAACGATAGCGGCGAAATTACGCCTGCTGGTTCATCAGTTCGTTGAAGGAAGTGGCTTTTTCAGACACTTTGGCTTTCGCCAGCACGGCTTCAACAGCCTGCTCTTCCAGCGCCACGTTGCGCATATTGTCCATCAGCTCTTTGTTCTTGCTGTAGAACTCAACGACTTCAGACGGATCTTCGTACGCAGAAGCCATCTCTTCGATCAGGGCTTTTACGCGCTCTTCGTCAGCTTTCAGCTCGTTGGTGCGGATCACTTCGCCCAGCAGCAGACCAACAACGACGCGACGTTTAGCCTGCTCTTCGAACAGCTCGCGCGGCAGTTCCAGAGCCTGTTTCTCGTTGCCGCCGAAACGCTGAGCAGCCTGACGACGCAGCACGTCGATTTCGCTGTCGATCAGGGCAGCCGGAACGTCGATCTCGTTGGCTTTAACCAGACCTTCGATAGCCTGAGACTTCACGCGGTTACGCACAGCGCCTTTCAGCTCGCGTTCCATATTTTTACGCACTTCAGCGCGCAGGCCAGCGACGGAACCATCTTCCACGCCGAAACGTTTGATGAACTCTTCGGTCAGCTCAGGCAGTTCACGCTCTTCGACTTTCTTCAGGTTGATAACGAACTTAGCCGCTTTACCTTTCAGGTTTTCTGCGTGGTACTCTTCCGGGAAGGTCACGTCGATGGTGAACTCTTCACCCGCTTTGTGGCCTTTGATACCGTCTTCGAAGCCCGGGATCATGCGACCCTGGCCCATCGCCAGTACGAAGTCAGAGGCTTTGCCGCCTTCGAACTCTTCGCCGTCAACAGAACCGGTGAAGTCGATGGTTACGCGATCTTCAGCGTCAACCGCGCCTTCTTTTTCTTTCCAGGTCGCCTGCTGCTTGCGCAGAGTTTCCAGCATGGTATCAACGTCAGCGTCGGTGACTTCAACAACCGGTTTTTCAACTTCGATCGCGTCCAGACCCTGCAGTTCAACTTCCGGATACACTTCGAACTCTACCGCGTAGGTGAAGTCTTCGCCCAGTTTGTATTCGCCCGGAACGTAGTTCGGCGCGCCGGCCGGATTGATTTTTTCTTTGATGATCGCGTCAACGAAATGACGGCTCATCAGGTCGCCCAGCACGTCCTGGCGAACGGAAGCGCCATAGCGCTGAGCAACAATATTCATCGGCACTTTGCCTTTACGGAAGCCGTCAATGCGAACTTTTTTCGCTACGTTGACCAGCTCGCTTTTGACAGCATTCTCGATGCTGTCAGCGGCGATAGTAATCGTTACACGGCGCCCAAGGCCCTGAGTGGTTTCAACTGAAACTTGCATCTTGTTACCTCAAAAAAATCACAGTGCTCGGTCAACTCTGGAAGCGCGTGTAGGTGGCTTCGCAGAACCGGGATGCCCTCTTCAAATCAGAAACACATTCCCTGTCGTCAGAATCATCCCGAAGACATTCATATATAAGACGCGGCATTATAGCGGCATCACTTTTGTGAGTCGAGAACGGTTGTCGCCTGATGCTGCGGCATTTTTCACATTTCCCGCTCAAATTTGCCCGCAAAAGCGCTGACTTTGCGCATTTTCCAGGCAAAACAAAACGGCCCGTAGGCCGTTTTTGCTAAATCTGCAAGCAACATACTGGAAAAGCGCCAGCGGTTGCAAATGGGATTTCTAAGCGATACTCCCTGCGCCGCGGCACGGCGGCGAAGCAAATACCGTATCCTGTAATGCTTCCCATTCTTTAATCGTATAGGTGTGCAGCGCCAGGGCATGCACCGTATTCGACAGCTCCTCGGTTAGCGTGCCGTAGATCATACGGTGGCGATTGAGGAAACGCTCGCCAGTGAAGCGATCGCTCACTAACACCACTTTAAAATGACTTTCAGAGCCCGCAGGGACGTTGTGACGATAACTTTCATCCACGACTTCGAGATACATCGGGTCGAACGCTGCTCTAAGTTTTGCTTCGATCTGTTCACGTATCATCATGAATTTTCTCCTCCGACAACGCTGAGATGCCGCCACTCCATTTAAATGTTAGCCGCTTTTACCGCTTCCATTAGGAGAAAACAACAAAAAATTAGCATTGTTCTGATATTTTCATTCAAAAGTATCACGTTTACTGGCTCTGGTCGCCAAATCCGTCGGGGAACGAGCCATTAACCGTGGCGGGACGCTCAGAAAACCGCCAGCACGATGGATTTACACGCGTTGCCACTTCCCCTTGCCGTTGGCAATGCTATGATGGCGGTAATTTTCCTTATAACAACACCATGCGTTGAGACCTGAACATGCTTAAGAAGATTCTTTTCCCGTTGGTCGCCATGTTTATGCTGGCAGGATGCGCCACGCCGCCGACCACCATTGAAGTATCGCCGAAAATCACGCTGCCGCAGCAGGATCCAAGCCTGATGGGCGTGACCGTCAGCATCAACGGCGCCGATCAGCGTCCGGACCAGGCGCTGGCGAAAGTGACGCGTGACAATCAGCTGGTCACTCTCACCGCCTCCCGCGATCTGCGCTTCCTGCTGCAGGAAGTGCTGGAGAAACAGATGACGTCTCGCGGCTACATGATTGGCCCGAACGGCGCGGTCGATCTGCAGATCATCGTCAACAAACTCTATGCTGACGTCTCTCAGGGTAACGTGCGCTATAACATCGCCACCAAAGCCGATATCGCCATCATCGCCACCGCGGCAAACGGCACGAAAATGACCAAAAACTACCGCGCCAGCTACTCCGTTGAAGGCGCCTTCCAGGCCTCGAACAAAAACATCGCTGATGCCGTCAACAGCGTCCTGACCGATACCATCGCCGATATGGCGCAGGACACCAGCATCCACGATTTCATCAAGCAAAACGCGCGTTAATGCTATCGCGAACCCGGCCTCCGCCGGGTTCGTGCTTTATGCTATGTCCAGTCATTACTTACGCATTTTTCAGCAGCCGAAATCAGCCATTTTGCTGATCCTTGGTTTCGCCTCCGGTCTGCCGCTGGCTCTCACCTCCGGTACCCTGCAGGCCTGGATGACGGTGGAAAATATCGATCTGAAAACGATCGGTTTTTTCTCGCTCGTCGGCCAGGCCTATGTCTTTAAATTCCTCTGGTCCCCGCTGATGGACCGCTATACGCCGCCGTTTCTTGGGCGTCGTCGCGGTTGGCTGTTGACCACCCAGGTATTACTCCTGCTGGCGATCGCGGCGATGGGCTTTCTTGAGCCGGTCACCCAATTACGCTGGATGGCGGCGCTGGCGGTGGTGATCGCCTTCTGCTCGGCGTCGCAGGATATTGTGTTCGACGCCTGGAAAACCGACGTGTTGCCAGCAGAAGAGCGTGGCGCCGGCGCCGCGATCAGCGTGCTGGGCTATCGCCTGGGGATGCTGGTCTCCGGTGGACTGGCCCTGTGGCTTGCCGACCGCTATCTCGGCTGGCAGGGGATGTACTGGCTGATGGCGGCGCTGCTGGTGCCCTGCATTATCGCCACGCTGCTGGCGCCCGAACCGAGCGACGTTATCCCGGTTCCCAGATCGCTCGAGCAGGCGGTAGCCGAACCGCTGCGCGATTTTTTCGGCCGCAACAACGCCTGGCTGATTCTGCTGCTCATCGTCCTTTATAAGCTTGGCGATGCGTTTGCCATGAGCCTGACCACCACCTTCCTGATCCGCGGCGTGGGATTTGACGCTGGCGAAGTGGGAATGGTGAACAAAACCTTAGGCCTGTTCGCCACCATTCTCGGCGCCCTGTACGGCGGCGTCCTGATGCAGCGGCTGACGCTGTTTCGGGCACTGCTCATTTTCGGTTTGCTGCAGGGGGTCTCTAACGCCGGCTACTGGCTGCTGTCGATTACCGATAAGCACCTCTATTCCATGGCGACCGCGGTATTCTTTGAAAACCTGTGCGGGGGAATGGGGACGGCGGCATTTGTCGCGCTGCTGATGACGCTATGTAATAAGTCGTTCTCCGCCACCCAGTTCGCGCTGCTCTCGGCGCTCTCTGCGGTCGGTCGCGTATACGTTGGGCCGATTGCCGGCTGGTTTGTCGAGGCTCACGGCTGGTCGAGCTTCTATCTCTTCTCTGTCGTTGCGGCGGTGCCGGGGATTGCCCTATTGCTGCTGTGCCGGCAAACGCTTGAGCATACCCAACGCACCGCAAGCTTTATGCCGCGTAGCGAGTTCCCGCAGGCCTATGCGCTGGCGCTGGGGATCCTGACACTGGGCTGCCTGCTGCTCGCGGTGTGGCTGGCGCTGCTGATCCTCAACGCGCTGGATTATACGTCGTTCTCCTTCCTGTCCGGCCTGCTGGAGGTTGCCGCGCTCACCGCCGTCGGCGGGATTTTGTTCGGCGGCCTGCTTGACTATCTGGCGCTGCGTAAAACCCGCCTGATTTAAGGATCCAGCATCATTATTAGCCGTTGTAATTACGAAACGTAATTATAACGGCTTATTAACGCTTTTATATTGTCCGCCGCGCTATTTGTTGTTTTGTGCGTTTTTGATTTCTGGAAATTATTGACAGTTTTCGTTCGACTCTTTAAATAATTTAACCGATTCAGCTCCGGGGATTTTATTTTTCGTTTTCACAATGTCTTTTATTTGATAATTAAATGTTAAACAATTGTTCTAATTTGTGGGTGGTTATGCCCATTAGCCGCTAAGCACTCCTTTTCTTATCCCTTTCGTTATCAATCCCGCGAAAATCAGGCTTTGCAAGCGATTAAGTAACACTACGTTACATATGTGACAAACCAAGCAGAAGCCGCTAACACAGAACTGACAGAGATCCAATCATGTTTACAGTAATGCAACCTTACCGTAAAATGCCCATACACTTTAAACGCCACCAGATCCCGTGGAATTGAGGTCGTTCAATGAGACTCAGGAAATACAATAAAAGTTTGGGATGGATGTCATTAATCGCAGGTACTGTATTACTCAGTGGTTGTGATTCTGCACTCCTTGACCCAAAAGGACAGATTGGACTGGAGCAACGCTCTTTGATTCTGACGGCCTTCGGCCTGATGATGATTGTCGTTATTCCCGCCGTCTTGATGGCAGTAGGATTTGCCTGGAAGTATCGCGCGAGCAATAAAGATGCGAAGTATAGCCCGAACTGGTCACACTCCAACAAAGTGGAAGCTGTGGTCTGGACGGTACCTATTCTGATCATCCTGTTCCTGGCCGTTCTGACCTGGAAAACCACTCACGCACTGGAGCCAAGCAAACCGCTTGTCCATGACGAGAAGCCAATCACCATCGAAGTCGTATCGATGGACTGGAAATGGTTCTTTATCTATCCGGAACAGGGTATTGCTACCGTTAACGAAATCGCCTTCCCGGCGAACGTACCGGTACACTTCAAAGTGACCTCTAACTCGGTGATGAACTCGTTCTTTATTCCGCGCTTAGGTAGCCAGATTTATGCAATGGCCGGTATGCAGACTCAGCTGCACCTCATTGCTGACGAAGCTGGTACTTATGACGGTATCTCCGCTAGCTACAGTGGCCCGGGCTTCTCAGGTATGAAGTTCAAAGCGATTGCCACCCCGGATCGGGCGACTTTCGATCAGTGGGTTGCAAAAGCGAAACAGTCTCCGAACTCCATGGACTCCATGGCCGCGTTCGAGAAAGTGGCTGTGCCTAGCGAATACAACAAAGTGGAATATTTCTCTAACGTGAAACCGGATCTGTTCAAAGATGTTGTGAACAAATTCATGTCTCACGAGAGCATGAACATGTCTAAACCTGAAGGCGAGCACGCTGCTCACGACGGGATGGAAGGCATGGACATGAGCCACGCGGAAACCGCTCACTAAGGGGCCGAGGAAGAAAACGATGTTCGGAAAACTTACACTGGATGCAGTGCCCTACCACGAACCTATTATCGTGGTAACGGTGGCTGCGATTATCATTGGGGGACTGGCGCTTCTGGCAGCCATCACTTACTTCGGTAAGTGGTCCTACCTATGGAACGAGTGGCTGACTTCTGTCGACCACAAACGTCTCGGTATCATGTACGTTATCGTGGCAATCGTCATGCTGCTGCGTGGCTTTGCTGACGCCATCATGATGCGTAGCCAGCAGGTGCTGGCTTCGGCCGGGGAAGCCGGCTTCCTGCCGCCTCATCACTACGATCAGATCTTTACCGCCCACGGCGTTATCATGATCTTCTTCGTGGCGATGCCGTTTGTTATCGGTCTGATGAACCTGGTGGTTCCGCTTCAGCTCGGCGCGCGCGACGTAGCCTTCCCGTTCCTCAACAACCTGAGCTTCTGGTTCACCGTTGTGGGCGTGATTCTGGTTAACCTGTCTCTGGGCGTTGGTGAGTTCGCGCAGACCGGTTGGCTGGCCTATCCGCCGCTGTCGGGAATTGAGTACAGTCCTGGCGTAGGGGTTGATTACTGGATTTGGGCGCTGCAGCTCTCCGGTATCGGTACTACCCTGACCGGTATTAACTTCTTCGTGACCATTATCAAGATGCGCGCCCCGGGCATGACCATGTTCAAGATGCCGGTATTCTCCTGGGCATCTCTGTGCGCTAACATCCTGATTATCGCCTCGTTCCCAATTCTGACCGTCACCATCGCGCTGCTGACCCTGGATCGTTACCTGGGCACCCATTTCTTTACCAACGATATGGGTGGCAACATGATGATGTACATCAACCTGATTTGGGCCTGGGGTCACCCGGAAGTGTACATCCTGGTTCTGCCGGTGTTCGGGGTCTTCTCCGAAATCGCCGCGACCTTCTCGCGTAAGCGTCTGTTCGGTTACACCTCTCTGGTATGGGCAACCGTCTGTATTACCGTTCTGTCGTTCATCGTTTGGCTGCACCACTTCTTCACCATGGGTGCTGGCGCGAACGTAAACGCCTTCTTCGGTATTACTACCATGATTATCGCGATCCCGACCGGGGTTAAGATCTTCAACTGGCTGTTCACCATGTATCAGGGTCGCATCGTCTTCAACTCGGCGATGATGTGGACTATCGGCTTTATCGTGACCTTCTCCGTAGGTGGGATGACCGGCGTGCTGCTGGCGGTACCGGGCGCGGACTTCGTTCTGCACAACAGCCTGTTCCTGATTGCGCACTTCCATAACGTTATCATCGGCGGCGTAGTGTTCGGTTGCTTCGCAGGTCTGACCTACTGGTGGCCGAAAGCCTTTGGCTTCACCCTGAACGAAACCTGGGGCAAACGCGCTTTCTGGTTCTGGATCATCGGCTTCTTCGTGGCGTTTATGCCGCTGTACGTGCTGGGCTTCATGGGTATGACCCGTCGTCTGAGCCAGCAGATCGATCCGCAGTTCCACCCGATGCTGGTTATTGCAGCTTGCGGTGCGGCGCTGATCGCCTGCGGTATTCTGTGCCAGCTGATTCAGTTCTACGTGTCTATTCGCGACCGCGATCAGAACCGCGACCTGACCGGTGACCCGTGGGGTGGCCGTACGCTGGAGTGGGCAACCTCTTCTCCACCGCCGTTCTACAACTTCGCTATCGTTCCTCAGGTTCACGAACGTGATGCCTTCTGGGAAATGAAAGAGAAAGGTGAAGCGTACAAACAGCCTGCTCACTATGAAGAAATTCATATGCCGAAAAACAGCGGCGCCGGCATCGTGATTGCCGCCTTCGCTACGGTATTTGGTTTCGCCATGATCTGGCATATCTGGTGGATGGCGATCGCCAGCTTCATCGGCATCGTAGCGACCTGGATTATTAAGAGCTTTGACGAGGACGTGGATTACTACGTACCGGTTGCAGAAGTCGAAAAACTGGAAAAACAGCATTTCGATGAGATTAACAAAGCAGGGCTGAAAAATGGCAACTGATACTCTTGCGCATACTGCCCACGCGCATGAACACGGGCACCATGATACAGGACCGATGAAGGTATTCGGTTTCTGGATCTACCTGATGAGCGACTGCATTATCTTCGCTACGCTGTTTGCTACCTATGCCGTTCTGGTGAACGGCACGGCCGGCGGACCGACGGGCAAAGATATTTTCGAACTGCCGTTCGTTCTGGTTGAAACCGCACTGCTGCTGTTCAGCTCCATCACCTACGGCATGGCGGCTATCGCCATGTACAAAAACAACAAAAGCCAGGTGGTTTCCTGGCTGGCGTTGACCTGGTTGTTTGGCGCCGGATTTATCGGGATGGAAATCTATGAATTCCATCACCTGATCATGGAAGGCTTTGGTCCGGATCGTAGTGGCTTCCTGTCCGCGTTCTTCGCGCTGGTCGGCACCCACGGTCTGCACGTGACCTCCGGTCTTATCTGGATGGCGGTGCTGATGTTCCAGGTTTCACGTCGTGGCCTGACCAGCACTAACCGCACGCGTATCCTGTGCCTGAGCCTGTTCTGGCACTTCCTGGACGTCGTGTGGATCTGCGTGTTCTCGGTTGTCTATCTGATGGGGGCGATGTAATGAGTCATTCTACCGATCATAGCGGCGCTTCTCACGGCAGCGTGAAGAGCTACATGACAGGATTTATCCTGTCCATCATCCTGACGGTCATTCCGTTCGCCATGGTGATGAGTGGCTCCGCCTCGCATGCGGTTATCCTTGGCACCATTCTGGTGACCGCTGTGGTGCAGATCGTGGTACACCTCGTGTACTTCCTGCATATGAACAGCAAGTCCGATGAAGGTTGGAACCTGACCGCATTTATCTTCACCGTAATCATCATTGCGATCGTGGTTGTCGGCTCCATCTGGATTATGTGGAACCTGAACTACAACATGATGATGCACTAAGAGCGGCGAGTATGTTTAAGCAATACCTGCAAGTAACGAAACCAGGCATTATTTTTGGCAACCTGATCTCCGTGATCGGCGGTTTCCTGCTGGCCTCCAAAGGCCACATCGACTATCCGCTGTTCGTCTGGACGCTCCTTGGAGTATCCCTGGTGGTCGCCTCGGGTTGTGTATTCAACAACTACATCGACCGGGACATCGATCGTAAGATGGAACGGACGAAAAACCGGGTGCTGGTCAAAGGGCTGATCTCGCCAGAAGCTTCGCTGGTGTACGCCACCTTGCTGGGTATTGCTGGCTTCATGCTGCTGTGGTTCGGCGCTAACCCGCTGGCCTGCTGGCTGGGGGTGATGGGGTTCGTGGTTTATGTCGGCGTCTACAGCCTGTACATGAAACGCCACTCCGTCTACGGCACGCTGATTGGCTCACTCTCCGGCGCTGCGCCGCCGGTGATTGGCTACTGCGCGGTCACCGGTGATTTCGACAGCGGTGCGGCGATCCTACTGGCTATCTTTAGCCTGTGGCAGATGCCTCACTCCTACGCCATCGCGATTTTCCGCTTTAAGGATTATCAGGCGGCGAATATTCCGGTGCTGCCGGTGGTGAAAGGCATTTCGGTCGCCAAAAACCATATTACGCTGTACATCGTCGCCTTTGCCGTGGCAACCCTGATGCTCTCGCTGGGCGGCTACGCCGGGTATAAATACCTGGTCGTGGCGGCAGCGGTCAGCGTCTGGTGGCTGGGCATGGCGCTGCGTGGCTATAAAGTGGCCGATGATAAAGTCTGGGCGCGTAAGCTGTTCGTCTTTTCTATCGTCGCCATCACCGCGCTGTCCGTGATGATGTCCGTTGACTTTATGGTGCCGGATTCACATAGTCTGCTGGCTTACGTGAGATAATTACGCACTCCCGTACGATCTAAAGCCCCGTATTTACGGGGCTTTTTCTTTCCTGTTTCATCATCGCTTTCTTTCTCATTTCATACTTCCCTCCCCTCTTCCGACGCTTTCCCGCTATCTTTCATATCAAAAAATGAGGAAAAATTGAGCCAGTACGCATCGGGCATCACTCGCGCCGCACGGTCCTGCGATGCTACCTTTCGCCGGGGCTCTTGCCCCTTTGGGAAATAATCACTACAAGGAATTGCAATGAAAGAGTTAACACTGAACGAAATGGAGTATATCTCCGGTGGCTTTAATCTGTTCGGCGCAGCCAGCGGCTTCGCCAGCTTTGTCGCCAACTCTGGCGTCGGCTTCACCTCTTTTGTTCTGACCTCCGGCACCGCATTTGCCTCCTTCGTCGGCGACAGCGCGATGGCGTTTGGTTCCTTCCTGACC
The DNA here is from genome assembly GCF_000195655.1 of Klebsiella sp. MS 92-3. Classification (NCBI taxonomy): domain Bacteria; kingdom Pseudomonadati; phylum Pseudomonadota; class Gammaproteobacteria; order Enterobacterales; family Enterobacteriaceae; genus Klebsiella; species Klebsiella sp. MS 92-3. The sequence continues at coordinate 13,522 of NZ_GL882847.1, read as the reverse complement.
GGACAGTCAAACTGGGAAACCTTTGTGACCGCCGGAAAGGAAAACTGGGGAAGCTTTGTTAACACCGCCGGCAACAGCTGGAATACTTTCGTGAATAACGCGGCCAGCGACTGGAACACCTTTCTGACCAAAGCGTCGGCCTAAGCGACGTCTATCTTAGGGCAGCGCCACTGGCTGCCCTGTTTAACCCACCAGCATCGCCTGCGCGCTGTAGGGCAGATCGAGGTGATCGCGGCATAACGCTTCCAGCGAAGTGCGCGATTGATGACTGGTCAGACTCAGCGCCCCCCACCAGGTCCCTTCCCTGTCGGTTAACGGCACCGCCAGCACCAGCATGCCAATCTCAAACTCCTGCTCAATAGTGGCGTATCCCTGGCGCCGTACCTGGGCGATTTTCTCCATCAGCGACGCGATATCGGTCACCGTATAGGGGGTACGTTGTTCCCGGGTTATGCGCTGCAGGACGGTCTCACACTCTGCTTCCGGCAGCGAAGCCAGCCACAATCGCCCCCCGGCGGTACAGAAAATGGGCACCCTCTCCCCAAGCCGCACCGACGTAGAGTTGAACGGCGTATGCCGACTGCGGGCGATATAGACCAGTTCATCTTCATCCACCACCCCCACCGAGGCGTGCTCTTCGGTCCGGCTGGCAATGTATTCGACAATCGGCCGTACCATGCGAGGAAACTGCGCCGAATCGACATAGGCCTGGCCAAGCCGCAGCGTCTTTGGGGTAAGCCAGTAATAGCGCCCGTCGGTTTGCAGATAGCGCTCATGCAGGAGCGTCAGCAGAAAACGTCGCGCGGCGCTTTGCGTCAGGCCGCTCATTTTCGCCGTCTGGGCGACGGTGAGCTTTGGGCAGGTTTTGGAAAAAAGCTGAATTAGCGCCAGCCCTTTTTGTAAACCGACGATCAGATCGCGTGGATGAATGGTGTTTTGCATATTCGCTCACATTTTTGCAACATCATTATCAATTTCCTGCGATTATCGCAGCGTTCGTGCGATTAACAACCGACATGTCCGAATTCTGCGTTGTCGCTCCCAGCTTCCACTGAAATACTTTCACAACATTCATTTAACAAATGAGGTTTGAAATGGTCAGTGGAACTACCCAGGTTGTCGCCGTGATTGGTCATCCGATCGCCCAGGTGAAATCACCGGATAACTTCAACCGCTACTTTGCCGAACAGCACATGGACAGCGTCATGATCCCGGTGGATATCGCCCCGGACGCGGTGGCCGCCTACCTTAACGCTCTGCGCGGCTGGCAGAACATGACCGGCGTGCTGGTGACGGTGCCGCATAAGCAGCGCGCCGCCGCGCTGGTCGACGACCTCACGCCGCGCGCCCGCCGACTCAACGCCGTCAATGTGATCCGCAAGCTGGCGGATGGCCGCCTGCAGGGCGATATGCTGGACGGCGTCGGCTTTCAGCTCGCCGCCGAGGCGCAGGGTTTTCAGCCGGCAGGTAAGCAGGCGCTGCTCTCCGGTTGCGGCGGCGTCGGCAGCGCCATCGCCTGGGGACTGTGCGAGGCGGGGATCCGTCGGCTGGCCCTGCACGATCAAACCCCGGCCACCCGGCAGCGCCTGCATGACCTTCTGGCTGAGGCCTTTCCGGCGGTGCAACTGAGCGCGCTGCCAGACACCCTTTACGGCCTCGATCTACTGGTTAATGGCTCACCGGCCGGCATGGCCGGATTTGATGAGCTGCCTCTACCGCAGGCGCTGCTGGATACGCTCGACAGCGCCACTCATGTGGCCGACGTTGTCACCGCCCCGGTGATGACGCCGTTGCTCACTTTCGCCGCCGCCCGTGGTTGCAAAGTACAGACCGGGCCGGAAATGGCGCTGGCGCAGATGAGGCTGATGGGCCAGTTTATCGGCGCCATCCCGCAGGCGCAGGGAGCGGCGGCATGAAAAGCTGGGATGTGATCGTCATCGGCAGCGGCGCGGCCGGTTTTGCCGCCGCGGTCACCGCCTGCTGTAAAGGGCTGTCGGTGCTGATGCTGGAGAAAGCCGGCCAGTTCGGCGGCACCTCGGCCATCTCCGGCGGCGCCGTGTGGCTGCACGATACCGACCAGGCGCGCGCCGAGGGCAAAAGCGGTAGCGCCGAGGCGATGAAAACCTACCTGCGAACCATTATCGGCGAGGGCCAGTACCGTGAAGATCTCGCCGAAGCGTTTGTCAGCGCCGGGCGGGAGGCGCTGGCCTTTCTCGAGCGTGAGGGGGCAGTAAAGTACAGCCTGCGTCCGCTCTCGCCCGATTACTATCCGGATGAACCCGGCGCAGTCGACGTCGGTCGTGCGCTGGAGGTGGTGGAGTATGACGGCCGTGAACTGGGGGACGCGTTTCGCGACCTGCGTTCACCGCCGCCGGGGATGTTGCTGTTTGGCGGGATGATGGTCAACCGCGTCGATATTCAACATTTTCTCGACATGCGCCGCTCGCTGCGCTCCCTGGCCCATTGCACCCGGCTGCTGCTGCGCTATGCCCGCGACCGGGTGAAGTACCCTCGCGGCACCCGCCTGGCGATGGGCAATGCGCTGATTGCCCGCATGGCGACAACGGCGCTGCGTAAAGGCATGAGCCTGAGGCTGAATGTCAATGTTCTGACGCTGTGCGAAGCGCAAGGCGCGGTCCGCGGGGTGGAGATTGAGTATCAGGGGCAAAAAGAGACGCTGCACGCCCGGCGCGGGGTGGTGCTGGCCGCAGGCGGCTTCGCCGCGGGCGCGCTGGCGGCGCGCTATCGGCCACATACCCGCGAACACTTCACCATGTCGCCGCCGGCCAACGATGGCGCCGCGCTGCATCTCGCGGCGGCGCTTAACGCTCGCGAGGGAGCCGATCGGGCCTCCAACTTTTTCTGGGCGCCGGTATCGGTGCTGACCCGGGCCGACGGCAGCGAGGAGCGCTTCCCCCATCTGGTAACCGATCGCGCAAAACCGGGCGTGATTGCCGTCAATCAGCGGGCGGTACGCTTCGTCAACGAGTCCAGCTCCTATCACCATTTCGCCAGCGCAATGCAGGATGCAGCGGAAAATGCCCCCTGTTTTTTACTCTGCGACGCCCAGGCGATGAAGCGTTATGGCCTCGGACTGGCGCGCCCGGCGCCGGTCAATAATGACGCCCTGGTCGCCGCTGGCTATCTGCACAAAGCCGATACCCTGGCCGCGCTGGCGCAACAGCTTGGTCTGGATGCCCAAACCCTGAGCGAGACGGTAGCCCGCTACAACCGCGACGCCGCGCAGGGCGTGGATCGGGAATTTGCTAAAGGCGGCAACAGCTATAATCGGGCGATGGGCGATCCGGGCCATCAGCCTGACGCCTGTAATGCCCCCCTGCTCAGCGCGCCGTTCTATGCCATCAAACTTTATACCGGCGATCTGGGGACCTCACGGGGCCTGGTCACCACCGCCGATGCCCAGGTCGTCAATACCCAAGGAAACCCCATCCCGGGGCTGTACGCGGTGGGAAACGACATGGATTCGCTGATGGCCGGCACCTATCCGGGCCCCGGCATCACCCTCGGCCCGGGGCTGACGTTTGGCTATCTCGCCGCCTGCCATCTGGCACAACACTCCACCCACTAATCAGGAAAACATCATGATCTACGAAAAACGCACGTACACCATCAATCCGCTGAAAATGGCCGACTGGCTGGCGCTGTACCAAAGCGATGCCCTGGCGGTGCAAACCGACCATCTCGGCCAGCTAATCGGCTTCTTTTTTACCGAGATCGGCGTGGTCAATCAGGTAGTGCACATCTGGGCTTATGAAAGCCTGGACGATCGTCTGGTGCGCCGCGCGCGGATGGCCCAGGACGAACGCTGGCAGACCTTCTCGCGTAAAAATCGCGAACTGGCCGCCGTGGAACGCCTCGAGTCGGTGCTGATGCGCCCCACCGCTTTTTCACCTCTGCAGTAAGGAGTCCAACATGAGCGGGCCTGTGAAGGTGGATGTGCTGGTGGTCGGCTCCGGCGCCGCGGGGCTCTCTGCCGCGGTGACTGCGGCGATGCACGGCGCCAGCGTCATGGTGGCGGAGAAAGCGTCAGTGCTCGGCGGAACCAGCGCCTGGTCCGGCGGCTGGCTGTGGATCCCCCGCAACCCGCTGGCGCGGGCGGAGGGCATCGACGAAGCAGCCGACGCGCCGCTGACCTATCTGCAGCATGAGATGGGGGGCGAAGCCGCCGATATTCGTCTGCAAACCTTCCTGCGTTACGGGCCGGAGATGGTGGAGTTTTTCCATCAGCGGACGGCGGTACAGTTTCTCTCGGGCAGCGCCATGCCGGACTTTCACCCGTCGCCGGGTGCGGCGAACGGTGGGCGGTCGGTCACCGCGCAACCCTACGATGGCCGCCTGCTCGGCGACTGGCTCCATCGCCTGCGTCCGCCGCTGGAAACCATTAGTCTGGGCGGGATGGGCATCGCCGGCGGCGCGGATATGGCGCATTTTTTCAATGCCACCCGCTCGCCGCGCTCCGCGCTGTATGCCGCCCGCCGCCTGCTGCGCCACGGCTGGCAGCGGCTACGCGCCGGACGGGGGCAGCATCTGGTCAATGGCAATGCGCTGGTCGCCCGTCTGCTGCGATCCGCCCTCGACGCCGGCGTGCGTTTTCAGCTCAATGCCCCGGTGGTCCGGCTGCTGCAGGGTCCGCGGGGCGTGTCCGGCGCGGTGCTGCGCAGCGACGGCGGGGAGATTCACGTCGAAGCTGGCGCCGTGGTGCTGGCCTGCGGCGGTTTTCCCCACGATCGCCAGCGGCTGGCGCAGGTGGTGCCTCACGCTGCGGAGGGTTACGGCCATTTCTCCGCCGCACCGCCGGACAATCAGGGCGAGGGGATCAGGCTTGGCGAATCCGTCGGCGGCCAGTTCGACACTTCCCTGCGCCACCCGCTGGCCTGGGCGCCGGTGTCCCGCGTCACTCTGGCCAGCGGCCAGAAGCTAATGTTTCCTCATCTGGTGGAGCGCGCCAAACCCGGGGTGATCGCCGTCCTGCCCAACGGCAAACGTTTTGTTAACGAGGCCGACTCTTATCATGACTTTATCGCCGCCCTGCTGGCGGCCACACCCGCGGGCGACACGCCGCAGGCCTGGCTGCTGGCCGATCGTCGCGCGCTGCGTCGCTACGGCCTGGGCCACGCCAGACCGTTCCCGTTCACTCCCACCGCCTGGCTGCGTACCGGCTATCTGCAGCGAGGAAACACTCTGGCGGAGCTGGCGAAGCAGTGCGCTATCGACGCCAATGCGCTGGCGGAAACCGTTGAACGCTTTAACCACTTCGCCAGCGCTGGCGAAGACGTCGATTTTCACCGCGGGGCATCAGCCTATAACCGCGCCCAGGGTGACCATCAGGTGACGCTCGGACCGCTGCGCGAAGGGCCGTTCTACGCGGTGCGCATTCTGCCCGGCTCGCTGGGCACCTTCAGCGGATTGCAAACCGACGAACACGCCCGGGTGCTGGATGAACAGCAGCAGCCGATACCGGGTCTGTACGCCATCGGCAACGACATGTCGAGCGTGATGCGCGGCTATTACCCCAGCGGAGGGATCACCCTCGGGCCCGGCATGACCTTCGGCTATCTGGTGGGTAAAAACATGGCAAAAAAAACAAATATAAACAATAACATAACTTGATTTCCACGAATGGATGCACCCTAACTCTCTTCACCTGCAACTGTACCGGAGCCCTTTATGAACAAGCGTACCCTATCGCTCGCCGCGCTGACCCTGCTCGATGTCCCTCCCCCCGAACAGGTGCGGATTGCGGCCAGAACCGGTTTTACCCACGTTGGGCTGCGACTGCTCCCCGCCACACCGACCGACCCGGACTACGACATGCTGGGCGATACCCCGGCCGTCCGGGCGACGCTCGCCGCGTTGATGGAAACTGGCATCCGCGTGTCGGACGTGGAGATCGTCCGCCTGACCCCCGGGTTTACCCTCGACGATCGGCTGCAGCGTTTTATGGAGACCGCCGCGCGTCTTGGCGCCGGACAGGTGTTAGTCGCCGGCAATGATGACAACCTTCAGCGCAGCGCTGACAACCTCGCCATCCTCGCCGCGGCCGCTCGTCCATTTGGGCTGACCATGAATCTTGAGCCGATGCCCTGGACTCAGTTGCGCAACATCGCCGCAGCGCAAGCACTAATCGCCGCCAGCGGGCGGGAAGACATCGGCATTCTGGTGGACGCTCTCCATTTCTGGCGCGCGGGAGAATCGCTCGCCGCCCTCTCCAGCCTGCCCGCGCATCATCTCAACTATATGCAACTCTGCGATGGCGCGGCGCAGAGGCCGGAGAGCGAGCAGGAACTTATCCGCCAGGCCCGCTCGGCGCGCAACGTGCCGGGGGAAGGCGGTCTGGATCTGCATGGTCTGATGTCGGCCCTGCCGGCGACGCTGCCGGTCTCTCTCGAAGTGCCGCTTGACGGCGAGCAAGGCGCCCTGCCGCCTCTTCAGCGGGCGCAGTTACTGTTCGATGCCGCGCAGCCCTACCTGCGCGCCTGCGCATAAGGAATACGCTATGACACAGACTCAACGCCTGGATGTCAGAGAGTTAATAAATCGTAACCCGCTGAGCCGATTTCAGAAGCTGATTATATTTCTCGGCTTTTGCGTCATCGCTCTCGATGGTTTTGATATCGCGATCATGGGCTTTATCGCCCCGACGCTAAAGCTGGAATGGGGGGTAAGCAACCACCAGCTGGGTCTGGTGATCAGCGCCGCGCTGATCGGCCTCGCGCTGGGGGCGATTTTCTCCGGCCCGCTCGCCGACTGGCTGGGACGTAAGAAAATCATCATCAACAGCGTTTTCTTCTTCGGTTTCTGGACCATCGCCACCGCCTTCTCGCACAACGTAGAACAGATGATGTTCTTTCGCTTTATGACTGGCCTCGGGCTGGGCGCCGCGATGCCGAATATCGGGACGCTGGTGTCGGAATACGCCCCGGAACGCCAGCGTTCATTTATTATCACCGTCATCTTTTGCGGCTTCACCTTCGGCGCGGCGGCGGGAGGATTTTCGGCATCGTGGCTGATCCCCCAGTTTGGCTGGCACTCGCTGATGGCGCTCGGCGGTATTCTGCCGCTGCTGTTTGCCCCCCTGCTCATCTGGCTGCTGCCGGAATCGGTTCGTTTTCTGGTGATCAAACAAGCGCCCGCGGCGCGCATACGCGCCATTCTTAACCGTCTCTATCCCGGACAAATCAGCGACAATGTGAGGTTTATCCTACCGGCGCAGCCAGCGGCCGGCAACGCGATGCGCATTGTCCTCTCCCGCCAGTACGGTTTCGGCTCGCTGATGCTATGGCTGGTCTACTTTATGGGGCTGTTCCTGGTCTATATCCTCGGCAGCTGGCTGCCAACGCTGGTTAAAGCGGTAGGAATGACCGTTAGCCAGGCGGCCATCATGACGGCGATCTACCAGGCGGGCGGCACCCTCGGCTCGTTGTTTGCCGGCTGGCTGATGGACAGGATCAACCCCCATCGCGCGCTGGGGATAATCTACGCCGTTGGCGGCCTGTTCACCATGGCGATGGGCTACGCCGCGGGCAGCTTTGCCTTGCTCTGTATGCTGGCGTTTATCAGCGGCGCCTGCCTGAACGGCGCCAATACCGGCATGAACGCCCTCTCCGCCCGCTACTACCCTACACAGGCGCGGGCGACGGGATCCAGCTGGATGCACGGCGTCGGGCGCATCGGCGCCATTCTCAGCGCCTTTGCCGGCGCCGAGATGATGGCGCTCAACCTGCCCTTTGAAAGCGTCTTTTTGATCCTCGGCATCCCGGCAGCCCTCACCGTCGCAGGCCTGGCGGCGAAGGGCATCTTTGCGGCCGGTCATCCTCCCGTCGCTTCAACTTCCCCCGCGTCTGTGCGCGGAGCGTCATAGCGGCATCTGGTCCCCGGTGCAATCGGCGGATTGCACCGCCTTCAGCAGCTAATAAAGAAAATTTATTTCATATTTTGTTGAAACGAAAAAACGCCCGCGACAATCTGGACGACTCCGGCAGGCGATATCCTGCCCTCACCTTTTCAACCAAGCGCAAAAGAAACTATCGCTAATTCGATCCCCCTCGCATATATGGAAAATAAATTCCACAACACAATTGAAACAGAACAAACATTTCCTTAAGTTGAAGTCAGTCTATCCGGATGCGCGTTGCCGCAGGCGTCGGCATTGAGCGCCTCAGAGTGCAAATGATTTCAAAAAGGAGAGCACCATGTTAAACGGCCTGAAACCCTTATCCCGTTCCCTGCGCTGGGGCATGGTCGGCGGCGGGGGAACCAGTCAGATCGGCTACAGCCACCGCTGTGCGGCGCTGCGTGACAATGTTTATACCCTGCTGGCCGGCGCGCTTGACGTCGATGCCGAGCGCGGGCGCGCGTTCGGTGAGCAACTGGGCATCGCGCCGGAGCGCTGCTACGCCGACTACCAGACCCTGTTTCGCGAAGAGGCGCAGCGCCCTGACGGGATCGAGGTCGTCTCGGTCACCACCCCGAACAATACCCATTTCGCCATCACCAAAGCGGCGCTGGAGGCGGGACTCCACGTTATCTGCGAAAAGCCCCTCTGCTTTACCGCCGAAGAGGCGCGCGAGCTGGTGGATCTGAGCAAAAAACAGAACAAAATCGTCGGCGTCACCTACGGCTATGCCGGCTATCAGATGATCCAGCAGGCGCGGCAGATGATTGCCGATGGACTGCTCGGCGAGATCCGCATCGTTAACATGCAATTCGCCCACGGCTTCCATAACCAGGCCGTCGAGCTGCAGGCAGAATCCACCCGCTGGCGAGTAACGCCGAAGTTTGCCGGGCCCAGCTATGTGCTTGGGGATCTGGCCACCCATCCGCTGTTTGTCGCCGAGACCATGGCGCCGCAGCTCAATATCAAACGGCTGATGTGCTCCCGTCAGAGCTTTGTTCCCTCCCGCGCGCCGCTGGAAGATAACGCCTTTGTCCTGATGGAATATGACAACGGCGCGGTTGGCTCGATGTGGACCAGCGCGGTCAACAGCGGCGCCATGCACTCGCAAAAAGTGCGCATCGTCGGCGAAAAAGCAAGCATCGAATGGTGGGATGAGCATCCTAACCAGCTCAGCTATGAGGTGCAGGGCGAGCCGGCGCGCATTCTGGAACGTGGGATGCCCTACCTGTCGCCGAACGCGCTGGCGGATGACCGCATTGGCGGCGGCCATCCGGAAGGGCTGTTCGAAGCCTGGGCCAACCTCTATCGCCGCTATGCGCAGGCGATTGACGCCACGGATCGCGACGATCGCGCCTTCCTGCAAGACTTCTGGTATCCGGACGTCGAAGCCGGGCTGCACGGCGTCTATTGGGTAGAGCAGTGCGTCAAATCGGCTGACGCTGGCAGCCAGTGGGTTGACTTTACTTTACCTTAATTTTCCCCCTCGCCAGTGGAGTCCCCCTCCACTGGTTTATTGATTTTTACCAACTTGTCGCATCGCGCAACAGCCCCGTAATATCTGTTAAACAAACATTTATTTACGCTTCTTACCCCCCGCCGCTACACTAGGCGCAGTTTTTATATTGAGGTGGTAATGAACGATAACAAAATGACGCCAGGGGAACTGCGCGCGACCTGGGGTTTGGGGACAGTATTCTCCCTGCGCATGCTTGGCATGTTTATGGTCCTGCCGGTTCTGACCACGTATGGCATGGCGTTGCAGGGTGCAAGTGAAGCGCTGATTGGCCTGGCGATCGGTATCTACGGCCTGGCGCAGGCGGTGTTCCAGATCCCCTTCGGACTGTTATCTGACCGTATTGGCCGTAAGCCATTGATCGTCGGCGGCCTGCTTATCTTCGTGCTCGGCAGCGTCATCGCCGCGCTCACCGACTCCATCTGGGGCATCATTCTTGGCCGCGCCCTGCAGGGCTCCGGCGCCATCGCCGCCGCGGTTATGGCCCTGCTGTCCGATCTCACCCGCGAACAGAACCGCACCAAAGCGATGGCCTTTATCGGCGTCAGCTTCGGCGTCACCTTCGCCATCGCCATGGTGCTGGGGCCGATTGTCACCCACCAGCTGGGTCTGCACGCGCTGTTCTGGATGATCGCCATCCTGGCGCCCGTCGGCATCCTGCTCACCCTGTGGGTGGTGCCCAACAGCCATAACCATGTCCTTAACCGCGAATCCGGGATGGTGAAGGGCTGCTTTAGCAAGGTGCTGGCGGAGCCGCGCCTGCTGAAGCTTAACTTTGGCATCATGTGCCTGCACATTATGCTGATGTCCACTTTTGTCGCCCTGCCCGGACAACTGGAGGCCGCCGGCTTCCCGGCCGCCGAGCACTGGAAGATTTACCTGGTCACCATGGTTATCTCATTCATCTCGGTGGTGCCGTTTATCATCTACGCCGAAGTGAAGCGCAAGATGAAGCGCGTCTTCCTGCTCTGCGTCGCCATCCTGCTGATTGCGGAAATTGTCCTCTGGGGCGCCGGAGGCTACTTCTGGGAGCTGGTGGCGGGCGTTCAGCTCTTCTTCCTGGCGTTTAACCTGCTGGAAGCGCTGCTGCCGTCGCTAATTAGCAAGGAGTCTCCGGCGGGCTACAAAGGCACCGCGATGGGCGTCTACTCCACCAGCCAGTTTCTCGGCGTGGCGATTGGCGGCGCGCTTGGCGGCTGGGTCGATGGTTTCTTTGATTCGCAAACCGTGTTTCTGCTGGGCGCCCTGCTGGCGATGCTGTGGCTGCTGGTGGCCAGCACCATGAGCGAGCCGCCGTACGTCAGCAGCCTGCGGGTGGAGGTGCCGGACGGCGTGGTGGTCGACAGCGCGCTGCAGGCGCGTCTGCTGAGCGCCAGCGGGGTTCATCAGGCGCTGGTGGTACCCGAGGAGCGTTCGGTGTATATCAAAATCGACAGCAAGGTCACCAACCGCTTCGAGATAGAGCAGCTCATCAAAGGAGTATAAAAAAAGCGGGGAATTCCCCGCTTTTTGCTGTCTGCCCGCCGCCTTAGTCGCGGAAGTTTTTGAACTGGAACGGCTGTCCCAGATCGCCACCGCGCACCAGCGCCATCACCGACTGCAGATCGTCGCGGGACTTACCGGTCACGCGGATCTCTTCACCCTGAATCTGGGCCTGCACTTTCAGCTTGCTGTCTTTGATCAGTTTAACGATCTTCTTCTGCACCGCGCTTTCAATGCCCTGCTTCAGCTTCGCTTCAACAAACCAGGTTTTACCGCTGTGCACGATATCTTCCGGTACGTCGAGGGAGGTGCCTTCAATGCCGCGCTTGAGCAGCTTGGCGCGCAGGATATCCAGCAGCTGGTTCACCTGGAAGTCAGACTCGCTCAGCACTTTAATGGTCTTGTTGGCGTCGTTTAATTCAAAAGTGGCTTCAACGCCACGAAAATCAAAACGCGACTCGACTTCGCGGCTCGCGTTGTCCACCGCGTTACGGGCTTCCTGAAGATCAACTTCAGAGACAATATCGAAAGATGGCATCTTTTCCTCTCCTTCCGTTTCTTTTGCGTTGCATAATACCTGCAACGCGGCATAACTCAACTTGTTATCCCGGAAGCTTAGCTGATTACGCAACGCTCGCGCTATTTTCCCCGTGATGTCCGACGATGCGAAAAGCGACGAGATAGACTTTAGCCATCAGCGCCTGGGATAGCGGCAGATGAGGAGGAACAATGAAAGTAACCGTACTGGGATGCGGTGCGCTGGGACAACTATGGCTGACCGCGTTGTACAAACAGGGATATGAAGTCCAGGGCTGGCTGCGCGTACCGCAGCCATTCTGTAGCGTCAACGTCATTGAAACCGATGGCTCAGTGTTCAACGAATCGCTGACGGCCAACGACCCCGATTTTCTCGCCAGCAGCGAGCTGCTGATCGTCACCTTAAAGGCCTGGCAGGTGTCGAATGCGGTAAAGCACCTGGCCGGGATCCTGCCGGACACCACGCCAATTGTGCTGGTACATAATGGCATGGGCACCGTCGAGGAGCTGCGCGGCGTGAAACAGCCGTTGCTGCTGGCCTCCACGACCCAGGCGGCGCGGCGCGATGGGAATGTCATCATCCACGTTGCCCAGGGCACCACGCATATCGGACCGGCAAAAAGCTACGAGGGGGACTACAGCTATCTCGCAGAAGTTCTGCAGAGCGTGCTGCCGGATGTCGCCTGGCATAACAATATCCACTCGGCCATCTGGCGCAAGCTGGCGGTTAACTGCGTGATTAACCCTCTGACCGCGCTCAAAGGGTGTAAAAACGGCGATCTGCGCGACTATACGCAGGAAGTTGCGGCCATTTGTCGCGAGGTGGCGGCGGTGATGGAGCGCGAAGGTATTCATACCTCGGCGGAAAACCTGCTATTTTATGTCAAACAGGTAATTGAAAGTACGGCAGAAAATATCTCTTCCATGCTGCAGGACGTTCGCGCCCAGCGGCATACAGAGATCGACTACATCACCGGTTTTCTGCTCAACCGCGCCCGCGCCCACGGCGTCGCCGTACCGGAAAACGCCCGCTTATTTGAATTAATCAAGCGTAAGGAGAATGAATATGAGCGCGTCGGCACTGATTTGCCTCGCCCCTGGTAGCGAAGAGACCGAAGCGGTCACCACTATCGACCTGCTGGTCCGCGGCGGAGTAAAGGTGACCACCGCCAGCGTCGCCAGCGACGGCGGCCTGACCATCGTCTGTTCGCGCGGCGTCAAACTGCTGGCGGATGCGCCGCTGGTCGAGGTGGCCGATGGTGATTTCGATATCATCGTCCTCCCGGGCGGTATCAAGGGCGCAGAGTGCTTCCGCGACAGCACGCTACTAGTGGAAACCGTCCGCCAGTTTCATCTCTCTGGGCGCATTGTGGCCGCCATCTGCGCCGCCCCGGCGTCCGTGCTGGTACCCCATAATCTGTTCCCGATCGGCAACATGACCGGTTTTCCGGCGCTGAAGGAACATATCCCCGCCGAGCAGTGGCAGGATAAAAGAGTGGTCTGGGATCCGCGGGTGAATCTGTTAACCAGCCAGGGTCCGGGGACATCGATTGATTTCGCCCTGAAAATGATCGATCTGCTGGTGGGGCGCGAGAAAGCGTATGAGGTCGCCTCACAGCTGGTGATGGCCGCCGGCATCTATAATTACTACGAAGCCTGATAGCCGGTCCGCGCCGCGGGCTGGCTCCCCTTTTCCTGAGGAGTCGCAGCATGTCCCGGAGCGCAACCGATTCTCGCGATCTTGTTATCAGCCGCCTGCTCAGCGCGCCCGCCCCAGCCCTGTGGCGCGCGTGGGCCGACGCGGCATTACTCCGAACCTGGTGGTGCCCGAAGCCCTGGCAAACCGAGGTTCTGGCCTTTGATTTTCGCGCCGGCGGGGCCTTTCACACCGTGATGCACGGGCCTGACGGTGAACGTAGCGATAACCCCGGCTGTTTTCTTGAGGTTATCCCGCAACAAAAAATCGTCATGACCTCGATGCTGACGGCGGATTATCGCCCCGCCGTTTCCCCCTTCGCGATGACGGCCATCATCACCTTTGCCGATGAACAGGCAGCGTGCGGCAGGGAACG
>NZ_GL882846.1:31251-31941 GCF_000195655.1 Klebsiella sp. MS 92-3 | reverse complement strand
TCACACGTTCTCCGGCAGATGAGCACACCACCAGCGTCAGCAGCGCAATCGCCAGCCCGGCCACTGATTCACTCACGTCATGCATATTCATCAGCAACACCATGAGGGCCCACAGCACCCCGTATCCCAGCCGTTCCTGTGCATGCTGTGCGCGACAAAGCAGCCAGCTGGCGGTGAGCATGCCCACTCCGGCCATGCCGTAGCTGGCGGTTGACAGGGGTATCCAGGCGACCAGCAGTCCAGCCGCCGGGAGGGTGTAATACCAGGACGGCTGGCTGACCCACCGCAGGACCTGGCCCGTGACGGCAAAGGCAAACAGAATATTCCCGGAATACCACGGGTACCCGATGAGCATAAACGACACCTGGGCGACCAGCGCCCAGCCCCACAGGCTGTTCAGCTGCGACTGGCGTATTTCCGCGTGCCGGGCCAGATTCATTCCCCATGCCAGACCGAACAGCGGAAAACAGCCCCGTCCCAGCAGGCGCATCACTTCATTGTTTCCGGCCAGCAGTAAGCCGGTGTGGTCAGTCACCATCAGTACCAGTGCGACCGTTTTAATCATATCCGTTTGTCCCGGTGCCCAGGTCAGCAGGCGATGAAGCCAGCGGTCTGTCGCACCTGGAAATGTGTGTTGTGCTCTCATGTTTTTTTCCTTTTAGCGCTCCGGCAGACTGCCCGATTTTAATC
>NZ_GL882846.1:11356-31141 GCF_000195655.1 Klebsiella sp. MS 92-3 | reverse complement strand
AGCCGCAGGCGCGTCAGTCGCCCCCGAGGGTTTTCTCGCGGTTAAGGTCACGAACCATGTCCCGCTCCACAGCCTGCAGACGCTCACGCTGCAGACGTTCTGAGGCCACCTGTTGAATCGCCTCCTCCTGGCGCCGGAACTGAGGATCATCCGGTAGCGTCGTTTTCTCCGTACCCGGCCGGTCACGCTCCAGTCCGCGAATGACGTCCCCGATAACCTCTTTCACCCGGTCCGCCGGCTCGCCGGCTTTACGCGCCTCCCCGGCCATTTCCCGGGCAGTCTGTTCCGCCTTTTTTTCCATTTCCCGGCGCTGCTGTTCTTCTGCCGCCCGCTGTGCCAGTACCTCTGGCGGGAGGATAATGTCAGCCCCGGCCTGCGGTACCGGAGCCACCGGCGCCGGTTCAGCCCATACCCGCCCACCGGTCATGGCCCCGGGGTTCCAGGGGCGGTCATCACCGGCCAGCCGCACCACCACCCCCGTATCGGGATTGTCGCGGGCCATTCTGACGCCTTCCCCCATATTCCCGGCCAGCAGGCTTTCTCCGTTGCGGCTGTTCTGCAGCGCCACGAACCGGGCGTCTTCATTGCCCATAATTCGTCCCTCTCCGCCGATAGCCTCCAGCCGTCCGTCCCGATCGGTCAGCGGGCTGAGCCAGATACCGGCGGCTTTCCCGTTTTTATCAAATGCCGGCAGCGCCACATGCGGCTGAGGGTACTTTTTCCCCGGAGAAATGAATTTTCCTGGTGAACTTCCCTGTGCCAGACCGGACTGCTGCAGGGCTGCCCGGCCCGCGGCGGTTTCATCCAGTGGCCTTGCCCGCCCGAACAGCAGATCGGCTGTTTTCACCGCCCGGTCGTTACGGGGTTCAAGAATATCGTGCGCCGTCGCTTTCTCAGGTGAATTCTTGATGGCCTTTATCCAGCCCTCACGGTTGTCGGTGTAGACCTGAACATGCTGTTTCATGCGGGATAAAGCCACATAGGCAGACTCAAAGCTGGCCATCTGTTCCCGACCACCGGCCACCCCTTCCAGCGCGATGGCATACGGTTCGCTGGCCCCCTGGGCACCGTGGGCGGTGATGGCGTAGGCGAGGTCGATATGCTGCTGTGCCTGCTCCGCCTTCGGGGTCAGCGTACGGGTGATTTTGCCATCAGACAGCGTGACACTGTCACCCGAAACAGACTGCACTTCCCAGATACTGTTGGCCACATAGCCGCGCTCCGGGTCACTTTTGCTGAAGCGCATTCGGTCCCCCTGAGACACGGTGATCTTTTCCTGACGATAGAGCGTGACGCCTTCTGCCGATGCCTCCCGGGGTGAGATAAATCGCTCCTTTCCTTCACTGTCTGTCAGGGTGATCAGCTGATTATCCTTATCCACCTTGCTGATACGGTGGTATACGTTATCAACCAGCGCCACCGCCTCCTTGTGAGCCGTCCAGGTCGACAGTTTGCGCAGTTCACCGTCACGGATGTTACTCGTGACCAGCACCGGCAGGGTGATTTCCTCTTTGCCGGTTTCCCCGTTCTCCCGCCGTGCGTCATGGATCAGACTGTTCAGCGCCCGCCGGTCCTTATTCAGATGGGTGATCACCAGCGTCTGCGACTGTGCCTCCGGGGTCCGTCCGGTATAGTCCTTCACCAGCGCCTCGTAGAGCGTCGCGGGCTGACCTTCCGGCAGGGTTTTCCCCTCGCTCAGCGCCTTTTCTATCGCCTTTTCCTGCTTTGGCGTGAATTCCACCACAGAACTGCCCGGCGCCCATGCGCCTTCTTTTCTCGGCACCTGCTCCGGCGTGACCTGCTCGATGGTGGTCAGGGCGCGGTGCACATCCCGCTCAATCAGGCTGTAGACCGCCGGTCGCAGCTCAGGCATCTGGCGTACAATCTCTTTCATGATGGCAACGTCGGCGGCGCTGCGCTGCTGCATCAACCTGAACGGCTGGCCCGGCGCGATGGGCTGCAGCTGGTCGTTATCCCCACTGGACACCGCCCGTCCACCGCCGGCGACGATGAGGGAGTGGGCTTTTGCCATATCGGCCAGCCCCACCATTGAGCTCTCGTCGAGCAGGAACAGGGTGTTGCTGAAATCGGGTGTCTGGCCATTGCGCTGCAGCAGCTGCGTGTCGTGGAGGAACGATGCCGTCGTGCGCGCATCCACGCCAGCACTCTGCATTTCCCCGACCGCGCGATGCGTCGGCGCCAGACCGATGACGCGCGGACGGGTCTCTTCCGGCAGCAGACTGATGGCACTCATGACTGCCCGGAACTGGGTGGTTTTCCCCACCCCGGCATACCCCTGAACCACCGTGAAGCGGTCCGTGCTTTCCAGAATCATCCGGGTCGCCGCCCGCTGTCCGGCGGTCAGGTCCGTCATCAGACTGGCCGGCACGCGGTCCATCAGGGGGGCCACCGCGTCTTTACCTTCCAGCACGTGGGTCAGGATGCTTTTTTCGGCGTCCCAGGTCTGACGGGAAATCAGCAGGTCATTGCCGTAGCCGTGCGCCACCGGTACATTCAGCAACTGCCCCGACCTGATTTGTGCCTGGATGGTCGTGTCGATGTCCGCCATCGAAACCTTCCCGCCCCCGGTTTCCATTGCCGTCGCCAGCAGCTGGGGCCGGGAGAAGGTCAGGTCCTGGCTCTCAAGCAGCGGGATGGCCAGGTGAATGGCCTGTTCTGCCGGGGTATGCAGCCCGGCCTTCTGCTGCGCAATGGCCGCATCCAGGTCCGTCTCGCCGGATCGGGACTTCAGCTGCTCTGAGACCACGCTGAACGCGGTATGCCGCGACAGCTTCTCCGTCGTACGCGCCGCATCCTGCGCCGAGTACAGCCGGAGATGACTTCCGCTCTGCGCCAGCTGGTTGAGGGTGGCGTTATCCAGCTCACGCTGCGTCACCGACGCAAAGACCGTTGCCGTCTCGCTAACCGACCTGCCGGGACTTTCCACCCAGCCGTGGCCGATTTTAATACCGTCAAACACGCCCGCGCCCACGGCCAGGGTCTGCGTGGTTTTCTGCCCCGGCCGCTGTACCGTCAGCTGCCCTTCCTCCACTTTCATCACCGTGATGCTTTCCCCGCCCTTCAGGCGTGTGTCCGGTATCTTCCCGAGCACCGCCAGACGTTCCCCCTCTGCCACCGGCAGTGTCTCTGCCCGGAACAGCGTCCACTGGCTGTCGACCGCGGAAACCTTCAGATCCAGACGGACCCCATCCCGGTCTTTCAGGGTCAGCATATTGCTGCTCGCGGTCACCCGGTCAATGACAAAGCGATCGTGCGTCCGGTTCTCCGGATCCCAGCGTTCCATCACCATCCCCTCCCGGTAATAATCCCGCACGCCCCGGCTTTTACTGTCCAGCCACACCGGCGTCAGGGCTGTAATGGTCGTGTCTTTCTCACCCAGCACCCCCTCCTGTCTGAGGGAGTCACGGATAAGGCCGTTGAGTACGCTCTGTTCACGCGTCCCGCTGATTTGGGCCACGCTTTCCTGCCCTTCACGTACGCTGACGGCAAACTCCTGTGCCAGCCGGCTGTAGCGTGCTCCTTTATCCGGTTCACTGATGATGTCGGCTGTGGTCTGTTGGCCGCCCTGCCAGCGATACGTATTCACGCCGCTGTCCTTCAGCACCGTCAGCGCACTGCCGGTCCCGCTGCGCTTCCCGCTGTCTGAGAGCAGGACCTGCACGTTATGGCGCATCGCGCCATCGAGCAGGGAAATCGTTTCCTTCAGGCTCAGCTTCTCCGCCTGATCCACGATGAGTGTTCCGCCCGGAATAAACGCCGTCCCGTCCTGCAGGGCGGATTTACCGGTCACCGTTTCCCCGGCCAGACGCACATCACCGGCGAGAAAATCACGTGAGCGGTTATCGGCCGCCAGGATATGGACGTCACGCCCCTGCTCCCGGGCCATCAGGGTTAACTCGGCCACCCGCTCCCGCTGGCCGGTTGCACCGCCCTGACCGGAAACAATACCCATTACCAGGCGATCCTGCGCCAGCACGCTGACGGCATCGCTGAAAGGGACCTGGCGCACCACAGACGCATCGGGCGTGACGGAGACATGATTCTGGCGCTGTACCTCCTGACTCAGGGCTTTGACGGCGAGTTCATCGAGAACGTGGATGTTTGAGGTGAACAGGCCTTTCTCGCGATCGAGAGGGATAAGCTGCTCCCGTTCAATGGCGGCATCGATGCCCTTTCTCGCCAGATCAAACACACCGTCCTTCGCCTCCAGCTGGCCGACCGTGCGTGCCAGCAGGTCGGCATACGTGAATTGCACCTTGCGGTCGCTGAGACCGGCAATCGCTTTCGTCACCACATCCGTGATATCCGGACCGTCAGTGTTCACCGGCGCGGCAGGTGCACGGGCCAGCTCTGCGGCTCGCGCATCGGCGGCCTCACGGTACCCCCGGATGTCAAACCCGGTCTCCTTCAGCGTGTTCATCCACTCCACCATCTTCTCTGCCGGATCGATGGCTTCTTTCGACTTGCGGGTATCGAGCGCGGCCACATCCCGTGACTTCAGGGAGGCATCGGGTCCTGCAGCCTCCCTGACCTCCTGAGACCGGGTGGAGAAGGGTTCCACAGGGACCCCTTTCATCTCCCACATCCCGTGTTTGCCCACGACTTCCGTCTCATAGCCAAGCTTCTCAACCAGGGGTTTGAACGCCTCCCGGTAAAGCTTCCCGAACGCTATCTGGTTCGCGTACACGTTCTCGATAAAACCTGTTTTACCGATCTTATCTGTGCCGAGAGACTGCCATTTGTCCCCGTTCTGCGTGGCGTTAATGACGACGGCATGGGTGTGTATCTGAGGTTCCTGGTTACGGTTCGTGTCGTGGTTGAATTTCGCCACAATCAGATTTCCGGTCAGCACCGTTTCGCTTTTACCGTCCGTCATGACACGGGTCGCGGCCAGCGTCTCCAGTTGCCGCACCGCTTCGGTTACCGCCTGGTTGTGGGCATCGATAAGGCGTTTATCGCCGCCCAGCATCGCCATGACCGACACGCTTTTGGGGGCCGAGAAGGTCAGGTCATAACCGGGCCGGTGCCTGTTGGCGCCGTCCTGTATCCGGGTCAGGTCGCTGCCATCCGGCAGCTTCCCTTTCAGCAGTTCCGTAAACAGCGCCTTATCCACGGCTTTCCCGTCGATCCCCAGCGCCTCAGCCCCCTTACCCTGCCAGCGTTCGTCCATACTCCCGATAACGTAGTAATTATCCTTATCCGTATAGTAATTACCGGCACTGCCCGCTGATTTAACGGAGCCAATCGACATCATCAGAAGTTCCCCCCAATCTCGACATCATCCTGCTCATCGTGGCGGTGGCTGTGGTTGATATTGACCTCTTCACGCCGCTGCATATCCCGCTGCGTCTGCTCATCAGCCCAAGCGTCATACGCCTGCATGTCTTCAATCACACCGTCCTCGTTCATGCCGGCCGGCAGCATGTCCTGCCCCTGCTCTGCGGACTGCTGCGCCAGCTCCTGTTCTGTCCCGCCTGCAGCTGCTGCAGGGATACCGGCAGAGGACGCTGTTGAGGCAGCAGCGGCCGCTGCGGCTGCTTTTGGTTTGATCAACGGTACGGTCGTGACCCGCAGGACGGGCGGCTCCGTTGCTCTGACGGAAGGTTCCGCTGCCGGCATCTTCGTTGTCGGCGGCGCTTTTACCGGTGCCGGAGATACTGTCATGTCTGCTGGGGCAGGCTGACTGACCGGCTCAGGCTGTTCTCCGGCGTGACTGTCTGTATCAGCCGGCCCCGATGCCGGCGCATCCGGCGTGAAAAGTGCCCTGGCAAGACTCCCTTCAGCTTCCCGCTCTTCAAGCAGCGCACTGAGCCGGGCGTCTACACGCGTATCGAGTCGGCGCGGAATAAATCCCTCGGTAATTTTCGGACGCGGCTTGTATTTGAGGGCCAGCTTCACGGCCGGATACGGTCCGGGCAGCGTGACGTAACAGGACAGGTCCGGCAGCGTCTGAATATCGGAGTAACTGACCAGGGTTTCCCGCTCTTTTTCTTTCCCGGTCGATACACCATCACGCACCGGGTCAGCACCGTAGGAGTACTGCTCGCTGGCCTTGAGGATTTCCTTTTCGCCAATTTCACCGGCAGCAAACTCCGCGATCTCCCTGCTGGGTGAACGGAAGAAGGCCCGGGTGTTCATTACGTCAAAGAGCGTGGCGGCAGGCTTAACGCCATAGATGTCTTCCAGCTGGGCATAGGACTGAATACCGAACACATAACAACCACCAAATTTACGCGCCTCCGGGAGGATTTCGACCAGGTCCGGCAGCTTGTGCAGCGTGGGGAGCTCGTCAGCGAAAATCCAAACACGCCGGTTACGGTTCTCCCCCATCGCCAGCAGGCCGCGGATAGCAATCGACAGCCACATTGAGATAACCGGCTTCAGGGAGGCATGGGTGTCAGCGTTGGAGGAGATAAACAACCAGCCATTGGGTCGGTCCTCACGGACACCCCGCATCCAGTCCCGGATAGTGAATGGCTCGCCGTTCTTCTCAATGCCCTGCAGGTAGCGAATAGCCTTGACGTAGTTGGTCAGCACGGCACGAATGGAGATGGCCGTTTTCTCAATTTTCTCTTCAACCAGGTTCGCTGCCGGCGTGTTCTGCAGATAGGCGCGCAGCTTGTCGATTTTAATGGACAGCATGGTATCGACCAGTTTCTCGTAGCTGCGATCCTTGTCTTCACGCATCAGGTACGCGCCTTCGGCAAAGATAGTGCGACCGGAACCCTGCCAGAACGGGTCTTCTTTGGTACCCATCGGGATAAGGGTGTTGGAGATGTTGTCGAAGTCCGGCAGCGTCAGGCACTCTTTCCACAAATCCCAGGCCGCGCAGCGCGAGTCCAGCGGGTTGAGGATTTTATCCAGTGACGGGTCGTAATAGCTTTTGACGAACTCACAGGAGCGATCGTAAATGATGGCCATATCGCCCCGGGCACGCACGTAGTTCAGTAGCCGGCGGATCACTTCTGATTTACCGGAACCCACGGTACCGTGGAGGCAGAAGTTCTGGATTTCGGAGTTTTTAAGAATAGGCAGGTCGCCAATTTTAATATCGGAGGCCATACCATCACGCTTCATCTGACGGGCCACTTCCTTGGGCTTATCGGAAAGCTGGCGCCCGCCGGTATTCTCATCCTCACTCTGCTGTTTCCCCTGGCGGCCCAGCACCCAGCTGGCGATGAAGAACGTCACGATACAGATGACAAGAGAAACCACGGCAGCAAAGACGAAACCGGTCCACAGCTGCTCTCCGCACCAGATAGTATATTTATCGGCCAGGATTTGTTCTGAGGTATATTCCAGAGACTGGCCGTAATACTGAATGGTGTATACCGGCTGGGAACGAATAATATCGCGCATCGGACCCAGCGTCGTACACCACCAGTATACGCAGCCGTTCACAAAGGTTTGCCAGCTAAGCCTATACATCAGCATCAGCCCGCACAGCACCCAGAATAAAATAAACAGCACGTAGAAAATAATATTGGCAATCTGACCAAACATGCGAAAGCGCATATTGGCGATCTGACCGCCCTGCGTCATATCTTTGGCATTGAAACTCATGGCACTAATCCGTCAGTAAATTATTAGGGTCGAAAGGACAAATCAATCAGCGAAAACAAACCTCACGGCGTTGCAGGGAATAAGCCTCCCCCATAGCAGGGTGTGGATAAATATCGCCAGGCATCAGTTTATGTGTTTCAAGAGACATGACAGGTTCAGATATTGCCATAAATAACCTCTATTCAAATAAAGACGAAAAGATTCCGCCGAAGGCGGCAACGCCTCACAGATGCACAAATAAATTGCGCAACTGTTCACCGTTCAGATCTGGAATTCATAGATTATTTGACGAATTAATTCTGACACACCAGAAAGGGGATGCCAGTATGGCCCGGGGACCGGGCCGTGGAATAGAAAGCTTACAGAATATTAGCGATCGATTTTGCCAGCTGGTCTTCAAGAACAGGCTGGGCTTCAGGGAACTTGAGGTTAACTTTATTAGCGTTAGAGACGACGCGAGTCTGGTATTTGTGCTGATTACCCGTTTCAGTACTTGTCTGCACTTTTGCGCCGGATGTTCCCTGACGTAATACGGCCACGTTATCAGTCTGAACCTGAGTTTTGGTTCTTTCCGCGATCTGAACATCGGTGATCATGGTGTAGTTCACATCTTCCACCATCGCGTCAGCAGCCATACCAACCAGACCGGCTGCAAGTCCTACACCCAGAGTCGCCCCTGCAGAACTGGAGTTGTAAGCGGTAATCCCTGCCCCTAAAGCGGCGCCAGTCACAGCGCCCTCATAACCCCGGCTTAACCAGCCCTGAGACTCACGAAGGTCCATTTTATCGGCCTTAAGCACGTTCGCCTGGATCCAGTAGCCCGCCGTATCCGGGTTACTGACGACCTGATATCCCTTTGAAGTGACGGCGCTGGCAATTTTTGCCTGCAGGCCACTCATATCCTTATCGGAGGTATTTTTGATTTGCAGATAAACCGTCTTATTATTTGAAGGTTCCAGCCAGATTGTTTCGCTCATCTGGGTTTTTACTTCCAGATTTCTCTTTTTAATGGCGGTTCCCATTGCACTACATCCAGATAACACCAGCGCAGAGCTGACGACCATCACAGCCATGACTTTATTAAGCTTCATCCTGAATCCTTGTGACATAATCAATACGAGTAAATACACATTCTCTTATGATTTCGGAATGCGCATTCACTATATGCGAATTTTAAGCGAGATGTAAAAACCAATAACAACCTAGACAGATAATAATAACCAAAAGAAATTTTTAGTCTGTTAATAAACCACCATAATTGATAGGTCGCTTCTGGATGATTACCCCCCCAACTTTTCCGCTCGGAAAGAGTTTATTGCAGAGGTGAGCAATGATAGCTGATAGCGTCCAAAATCCAGATTCATGACAAAACCAAAAAAAACAGACGTTAAAATAACCATAAATGCAAAAGAAAATGGCGTGTCATAAACCACTCTATTACAAATAGCTAATAACATAATCACTGCCATGTACACAACAGCATAAATCAAAACCTTCTTAGAAAAAAAGCGATATATATTCGATTTTTCTCTAAAGTTTTTAGGAACTGACAAAAAGAGAGAGCGTGAACTGGCAATACCTAGGAGCATAATGATACTGACCCCGACAGGAAAAACCAAAACATGAAATATATACTTTCCGGTCAAATAAACAGCATCCACACTAATTACAGCGCAAAGCATATTCCATGCAACTAACACTACGCCAGGCCAAAGGCACTTCCAAAAAGATGGAATTTCAGTCTTCCCTTGTGAAAGTAGATTTTTCAGCTCCTCCACTTCCTCAATAAGTAGTTTGTTCGTAATCATCATTTTTACCTTTTACCATCAAGATAATCCTTTTGAATTTTCGCCGCTTTTGCCTCTAACTCAGTAGGCGAGTCAGCTCCTGGTAAAGATTTCACCTTACTCTTTCTTTCATTATAATCACCTTTAAACTCATTTGCTTTTGTTTTATGGTCCTTTTCCATTTCAGTATTCTCATTTTTCACCTCTGCGCCTTGCCGTTGTATGTTTTCGCGGGTTTCCTGCTGCTGTTGTTTATTCTCTGTAATCATCCCACCAACTTTCTGATCCACATTATCCTTAATACCCGCATCTTGCGTCATAGCATCGATACGACCAGAATTTTGTCGGTAGTCGGCCATTACCGATCCATTGTCACCACCACCTGACACCCCAGCCATATTCTGTCCAATGCTTTCACGACCCTGTTGATACGCAGCATCAACCCTGGGTTCTACCTGCTCTTTGACGAATTCACGCGCCAGGGCTTCACGCTGCGCCGCAATTTCAGGAGAACTGGTATTGGTCAGAATGGCCTCTGCATCCTGTGGAGCACGATGCTGAACAAAGTTCGCAAACTGCTGAGTCAGGTTTTCGTTCATCTGGCCAGTCATGCTCTCTGTGCGTGACGCCATCTCACTGTACTCATGGCTGCGTGTCCGGCTGCTTGTATACTGGTCATAGCTGTTTTTGGCACTGGAGAGTGACGCGGCAAACTGGTCAACACGCGAGCTGGCATTATTATCGGTAATGTTGCCCGATGTGGTGGTTTTGCGGCTGGTAAAGTAATCGGATGCTTCCTTAAAGTCTTTGGCCGCCTGACTACTGGTATCATGTCGGCTGTCATTCGATTCACGACCGGAAGTGCCAACATTATCTGTGTTACCCGAGCTGTGGGTCCAACCCGCACTGCCTTTAACTCCGGCCTCAGCAGATAACCCAGTTCCCCATTTACCTAGCTTACCAAACAGCTGATCCCCTGAACTCCACTTACCAGATCCGTATAAATCAACGCCCTGCGTACTTTTAGCTGAATCATCCATCAACTGCTGGAAAGACTCCTCATTACTGATGTTGTTGGCTTTCGCATTAGCAACAACCGCATTCCACATCTTGCTTCTGGCCATCGAGTCCTGCGAAGACTCGGTAGTATCAGCTCCGGTCGTTGTTGAGGCGCTGTTCCCTTTATTGGTACCAAATTGCTGCAGACTATTCCAGGCACTTGTCACGCTGCTGTTATAGCCATGCAGCGCGCTTTCGGCCTGGACATCAGCCTCACGGGCCATCTGTTGCTGCGCACTGGCTATCTGACGACCGACGTTGATATCCACCGGCAGTTTTGACATTGCACCACCACTGTCCCAGACCATCGATCCATCCCTCGTCTGCGTGCTCATGCCCCCATTCGCCAGCTGCCGTGACATCTGTCCGAAACTGGTTGTACTGTTGGTACCCCAGCTGTAGCCGCTGACGTTCTCCATCTGCATGTTGGCGAAAGAGTAATTGCCGTCCACCACGCCGGAGGCAGCCTGCGATGTTGCACTGAGCCCCGATGAAGAAAAATGGCTGTAGGCACTGGAGAAGGCTGCTCCCATGCTCTTCACGATCCCCCACGACAAAGGCGGTATCATCACGGCAATATAGCCCGCGGTGGTCGCAATATCCGAGTTTTTGAGCTGAACCTGCGACAACTCAGAGAGAACGACTGGGACGCCATTTTGCTTCGCATAGTAGGCCATTGCGCTGTTCAGGATGGCGAACAGTAATGGCCACGTCTGCAGCCAGATAAGCGCAAACACATACCCCTTTAGCACCTGCAGAGTCATCATATTAAACATGGCGGCCATCACCATGATCGGGAACATCCCAATCATTATCCCCATGATAACGGTCTGCATCAGCGGAAGTGTGCGAAGCGCCTGGTGCCCCATTGTGGCCTGTGCCAGCCGCTGCTTTTCAAGGGATGATGTGTTAGCCATATTGACCAGACTGGCGGTGTCCCCGCTGCGGGCCGCATAACTCTGGATCCCACTGCGCAGGGCGTTCATCGTGACGTTCTGGCGGATAATCTGCCCGGCGCTCTGTCCCGAGCTGTAGAAGTAATTGTAGCTGTCGCCAATCATCTGGCTGAAAAGCAGATCGGGATTAGGTTTGCCGCCAAACAGCTGACGAACATAGTAGTTCCAGGTTTTACCGCCTGTCTGAGTATCCAGCACGAGAGCCGATTTCAGATCCCGTGAGGCCTCCTCGCATGTCTGGAACTGGTTGTTTTTGTCAAACACGCCACGCAGTGGACTCGGGTTTGCAAAAATCAGGGTATACGGATCAGGTGAATTCAGTAATTCCTCAAAAGAGTACTTATGATTGAGGAAAATATCGCCCATCACACAGTTTTGTACGTAATCGGAAAACAGCGTCGTAATCTGAGGATTTTGTGACAAAAAATCCGTACTTTTCGCGACCAGATTACTGCCAAATAACATCCCCGTTTTACTGTACGTGACACTGTCCGGCAGAGCGAAGACCATCTCATAACTCTGGATAAGCGCGTTTCCTGCCCGTGTTGTCAGCGACGCCGGAATCGCCAGACCAATAGGCACATTATCGACTTCATAGACCTGCGCAACGTTACTGTAATCGATGATCTGCACAGGGGTACGAATGACAACCAGCATAGAGACCAGGGTGAGGGAAAAGACCCAGCCAATAAGGTCCATTACGTTGTGTTTTTTTACCCAGTTCCCCGCCACAATGAGTACCGAGATGGCGATACACATCTTTTCTATAGTCGACCATGTGCTGGTCCCCATAAACGCCGCAATCGCGTTCAGGTTGCCCCGTAACCAGTCGCCGCCAGCAATGGCATATATCTCAAGCATTACAGATTCCCCCCAAAATGATAGTTATTCTGGTAGCGGGTCATCATGCGGGCAGAGACCTGCTGGCGCATGTAACTCATTTGTCTGTCAACCACAAGCAAGGCGTCCTGCTGAACCTGAACACGGGACTGAAAAGCGGCAATCTGGACACTCGCCTGATTGAGGTTTTCCATGATCATATCCATTGTCGACTGGGGATAATTACCGGTTGAAATCATCGCCCGGGCCTGCTGGATAAGTTCCTGAATGTACTGCAGCAGGATGTCGTAGCCGATATAGTCCGTCAGCTGGTAAATAAGTGAGTTAGACACCCCGAGCATCTGCGGATCGACCAGGTATTTGAATACCGGAATGGTGGTGCTGGAGATAAACCCTTTCTCCTGATCCGTCAGTTTTTCATCAGCCACTGCTTTATTCTGGATACTGCTTAACAAAGCGGAAATCTGGCTTTTTAGCGCTTTATTGGAAGTGATGGTCACGGTCGCATCAGCAACGACCTTAAGACACTTATCCGAATCATTGCAGTGGTAGATTTTAGCCGTGCCGCCCTCCATCATGGCTCTAATCAGATCCTGGTCAGTGGTGCGTGCCGGCAGCGGCGTGATTTCACTGTTCTCCCCGAAAATCAGCGTACCGGTGAGCGTCATGATGAATTCCTTCAGCTCCTTATTGCCGTCGAAGAGCCGGTTCTTCGATAAGGCATTCCACATGATGTTGATGTTTTTCATCACACGTTCTTTGTCTTTATCGCTGGCCTTATCCTGGACGCTGTCCATCTTGCCGCCCACCGTACAACCCTGGCGCGACGCGGCCCAGTCCGAAAAGATATTGCTTTCACCGGCAATGTCCTGGCAGACCTTTTGTTGAGCGACCTGGGTACGAGGAAACAGGCCACCCACAATTCCCTGAGCAGCCTGGCAGGAACTGAGGTTCATGCTGTTCATGTCAGTGGCCATCTTTTGAAGGAAGTCCTTTGCGGTTTTAATCTCCGGTACCGTGGTTTGCAAAGCGAGATCAAAAAAGTACCCCGCGGCGTTGCTCATGATTTGTTTTGCGAACCTCTGCAGCTGCTCGCTGTTGATATAGCTGAATGACCCTAGATAGGCATCAATCCCTCCGCAGCCGGCATTAATATCAGGGAGCGTCATGCTGACCAGCTGGATCGTTTTCACCTGCGTTCTGGCATACAGCGAACCGCCGGAGGCGTAACCCGCAGCCTGTCCCTGCCAGACCTGCGGCTGGCTGGTATTGGACGCAAAGCCCAGCTTATTGAAGAAGTTATTCATGTCACCGTTAACATCTGCAGCCGCCGTCAATGACACCCCTAGCAACATCCCACAAAGCACCGATAATGGTTTACGGATGAACATCAGGCTCTCCTTCTTTCATTTTATTTTTCCGTCGAAGGTTGCGGTTTAAATATCTCTGGAAGCTTTTTTCAAAGGCATATTCAAACCAAAAAGCTAGTTCGGCAATGAGTACCCCCAGCAAAGCCGTTGCCAGACAACCAATGGAAAGCGAGAAAAGAATAAAGGGAACGAAATACATCAGGACATTCCACTGATTGATGATGTTATTTGCCGACTCCAGTTTTTCCGGCGGGGTTAACAGGTCAGTGAACACATTGAAAAAAGCATGGCTTCCCCACCACAGAAATAATCCGGCAAAACCAAACATAAAAGCGAGACAATAATAAACATCGAATCTCTTTTGCCGGGATAACTTCAGGCGTTTATTTCTTTCCAGTACGGGTATCGAAGAATATATTTTGTTGAGATTATCCATTATTCGGGTTCTCCATCATCTGAAATACCGTATCCACTCTGGCCATAAAGCCCTGCGCATCCGTGGCGCCCTGCAGGATCGGGTACGCTGCCAGCGTGTTTACGTTCACCAGAAACGTGGTCGGGGTGGCCACCGGGATATTCGGGAAAAAGGTCTGCATCACGTCAGGAGGCGCCGGCAGCGCTTCAGGAAACGCATCATCACCCTGTCCGTCAATGGTGTAAGAAAACACGGAGAAGCCATACTGTCCGGCCAGCTGTTTCAGCACCGGGTCAAATTTATGACAGTAGGGACAGTGCCCCTGCATGAACAGCACCACTTTCCAGTCGCGCAGGTCCACCTGCTTTCCGTTGCTGAGTCGTAACCAGCGAGGCTGAGATGCCCCGCTCACCGCCTGGGGAGTGCTGCTCTGCGGGGAAGCAGTTTCAGTACCGGAGATTCCCTGCGGATCCCAGAGCGACTTCACCTCATCGAGCGTTCCCGCATGTGCCATCCCGGCCAGAGCAAGGGAAAGAGCCAGTGCCGCCAGCGGCGTCTTAGCGAGGTTCTTCAGGCTGTTTTTCACAGGCTTTCTCCTCTTTTTCGGCTTCAGCAATCAGGGCGTTAAGAATGCGGTATCCCCCAAACACCACCATACCCAGCCCGAAGATTTCCCCGGCCTGGACGGCCAGCTCAGGCTGCTTTCTGACAAGCCGGGCTATCAGGTGGAAAAACACGCCCACGGCCAGCACCCACATCCCGGTGATATCTAAATCCGGAAAACGAATATTTCGCATGACACACTCCTTAGAAATTCGGTTTAAAGTCGCTGGAGACATAGAGGAACTGTTTCGCCAGGTCGTCCTGACTGATAAAGCCGTAACTGAGAGGCTTAACCTGGCCACTTTTCGGGTTAACCAGCATCATCGCGGGGAAGAACTTCACGCCAAGCTGCTCTGCCTGGCCCTGGTCTGTCCGGCTGTCGGGCAGCATGGGGTTAATCACTCCGTCAACCGACACCGGTATCACGCTCAGGCCATAGGTTTCGCGAAAATTTTTAATCACCTGGACCAGCTGGCCATCGATCGCTTCCCGGCCCCGGTAGAAGAACATCACGCCGTAGTGCTGTGCGAGGGTGGAGATAGCCTGTCGCTGTTCGGCATAGTCGGCAGCGAGCTGGTTTTTTACCGTGCCGTTGTAGTAGCTGTGCTGCAGGTTGTAATCGAGTTCGGGGTTTTCCAGCATCGCTTTCTTCGCACTCATCGAGAACAAACCTGCCTGCTGCGTCCAGTAGTTCTGCAGCCGGAAATACTTCACGAAGTTTTCAGACGATGGATACAGAATGGCTTCGTACAACGACCGTTTGGTGGCCGCCTGGAGTGTGGCGAGTTTCTCCAGAATATCCATTTGCGGCGGTGGTGCCGCTGGTGCGGCTTTCCTTTCCTCATCACGGGGCTTAAGTTTCTCGTTGTACCACTGCCAGCCCGCGTCTTTGGCGAAAGCCGGCATCAGGGCGCAGCAAAGGCATCCCGCCAGCATGGCGGCATGTATTGTTCGCATGGCAAATACCCTTTTATGAATTATTGCGACTGGCGTGACAGATGCTGATAGACACTGTATTTATCGAGCTGGCGCTGTATCTTTCCTGCATCATCACGGGCTTCAAAGCGGTAACCGCTGCAGTACAGAGGCAGATGATTTATCTGAAGGTCCACCCGCTCCCCGTCCCTGACCACCCACGCGGCCTGAGAAACAGTGTCGCACTGGATCCCCCAGGCCCGGTTGGTGGTCATAAATGCGTTAACCTGCCTGTCCCGCCACAGGCTGTACGACATTATGCTGACCAGGATAAGGACAAACACCCCGACAAACACCATGACCAGCCCGTATGCTTTTTTCTCTTCCATGAACACTCCTGTCTGTTTTGCTGATTAAAGCGGTGACGTCCGTCTTTATGGCATTAATCGTCTGGCTATAATCGTGAGAACAAAAATAAACAATAAAGATCTAACAACCACGAACCCATCATCGCTCGTTAATAACGTTGCCATGTTAATTATCAACAGAACAGGAATAAGGATTACCCCTGCTAACCTGAACCAATCTTTAAACTTATTAAACCTGCGCACCGTCTTCATTCTTCCTCCGTCTTTTTCCGTAACAACGCGGCAAGCGAACTAAAAAAGAGATAGCTCACGAACCAGAAAAAACCAACCGCAACAATAAAAACCACACTCTCGACATAATCACTCCCCGACGTCGCTTTGACGGCATCCCAGGAGAAATAAATCACCGGTGAAATAATGATTATTGTCAGCGTTAATCTCAGAACAAAATCAATGGCATGCTGTTTGTGAAAATTAATTTTCATGATTATCGGTCTCTTTATTAGTCAGCATGGTTTATTGCGCGGATTGCTGACTCATGATTTCCTTAATTCGTTCCTTGGTCTTATTGGTGAGAACATCGTTTTCCGGTATTTTTTGATTTTTCATCAGGTCGTCCATAAAATTGGTGAAATCAAGCATGTTAAAGTCGATCCTCTGGAGCTCTTCAACCGTAATCCCCCGACAGTCAGGACTGCTGGCGCCGCCAAAACCGATATGCAACTGACCATTTCTTCCCTGCTGCTGAACGATCTGCGCCAGTTTTGAGTCGAACTGGCAATAGCTCCTTTTTTTCTCCAGGCAAATCCCCAGAACCTTTTTAGAGCAGAATTCCCCGATACTGACCGTCAGCTTGTCTTTTTTCGCTTTGGCCAGCGCCTTTTCCTCGCTGCTGCAGCGTGCCAGCCCCACATCCTGGCCCCAGCCGCTGTCTTTGCAGCAGTTACTGAAGCCGGCAGCAAACTTCTTACAGAACTTCGCTTTTCCGGTGAAGGCCCGGACATCCACCCCGTTCAGTGCCGCGACGTCCTTCCCCGCGGTAGCCAGTGCCGCCAACTCAGACACCGCCTGCCCAAAGTCGTTGCTCTTCCCGGACGTGGCTTTGTCACATTCACCATCAAGGCAGAAGACATCACCGCCGCAGATCATTTGCTTGCCACTCGTCCTGGTTTCGCAGGAATACGTTGCATATTCATGCAGGCACGTGCCTTCCTCGCTGGAGAAGGCGCACTGGCGGGATGACAGAGTACAGGCCGTATTTTTCATCAGGCTTTCACAGGAGCCGTTGTCCGCCGGTTGCGTGAGCCAGGTATCCTTATATTTCCAGCATGCTTCCGTGAACGAGTAATCCCTGCCTCCGAGGGTGATGGTTCGCGTTCCTCCCGGGCTGATACATTCCTCGCCCGTTTTTTTTCCTTCATCCTTACTGAACGGACAGCTTTCAACCCAGACGACTTCAGGTGCGTAGACGGTTTCGGTTTCTTCCATCACCAGGGTGACCGTGACCTGTACGGGTTTCTGGCTGGCCGATGATACGGTCCGTGATGTTTTGCTTACTGAAAAGTTCTGGCCTGCATTAACCGCTTTGTCCACACCAAACGACTGATGAATCTTCCCCTTCCCGTCATAGGTATATTTCGTACAATGCGTGTTCTGACCGCCTGAACACATCGATTCTGAACGTGGCCAGCTGATCACATCAATGGGGAACGTTCGTTCAAAGAGGGTCAGGCTTTCACTGACTGCACTCTTGCAGCTATCCCGCACCTTCCCTTCGGAATCGCATTCTTCAATCCAGGGGATCACCAGAGGCTCACCATCCACCGAGGCATTCAGCAGACGACCATTGGTCGGGATCGTCAGGTTGCCACTCCATTGCCGGGTACTCCGGGCATAATTCAGCGTCACCACCTGCTGATAGGTTCGGTTAACTTTCTGCGTGGTGGCGTTATCCTTCAGGGTCGCTTCCCGTGTACAAAAATTTTCCACCTGCAGATCACGTTCGCAGGTATGATTTGTGAATTCGCTGCGGTTAACAACCTGGGCGGTACAGGACTGTCCGGTATCGCCGACAATGCTGTCGGCGCGGGATTCTGTATCCTTTGCGGCCTGAATAAACGGCGCATCCTGAGATATCTGATCCGGTGGCCGGTTCGTGAACGACTCAGTAATCGCTTTGCCGGTATCTCCCTGGCTGAACTCCAGGGCTGAATCGCTTTTCAGAGAGCTGTCTCCGCTGGCAGTGACGCCGCCATAGTATTTTGTCTGATCAGGGCTGTCGGTATACCCCGGCAGGTTTTGCTCACCACTGAAATTTTTCAGTGAGTTCAGACCATTGCTCTGCACCTGTTTCGCAAAATCCGAACCAGCTTTATAGTCGCTTCCACTGTCAGCACAGGCGGGGGATGCCAGCCAGATAAAGGCGCTCAGGACAAAAAAATGCGCAGTCAGTACGGAAATAACCGTCTTCATTTCCACCCTCACCATTTCCGGTAACGCCATGAAGTACGGTTTATCTTTCATGGCTGGCTCCCGGCGGCATTCGAGGGCGCATCAAGCATCTGCCGGGCCACCTGTGCGCAGTCACCGGTTTGTGCGACTTTCTCCAGCGCCTGTTTGACGTGAATGTTACCGCGTACCACGTCATACCCGGCCTGACACCGTACCACCAGAGACGGCACACTCCGGATGCTGTACTGCGTATATAGTGTCGGGTCGATCTGCACTCCGTCGGTCACGCCATCCTTCACCAGCTGCAGCACCGCGTCAGTGGTGGTCTTCATGTCGTTATTGACGAGCCCACGCAGTGTCGCCGGAATGCCGTACTGCCGGGTTTCGTGCAGCATCCGCTTCAGCCCCTCTTCAGGTATCGAGAAGGAGACAAAGTACAGCGCCCCTTCTGCCGGCTTTTCCTGATTCGCCGCTTTCTGCTGGCTGACCAGATTATCGATAAACTGGCGGTCTGATTTGGGCAGAGGATTACGGTTGATTTGCGCCTCAAGCTCCTGCTGCAGCTGTTTATCCGGATGCTGGTGCAGCTGTTCGCTGAGGTTCTCCTGCTGCTTCAGCCATTCTCTGTCTGTAACAGAGGAGGTTTCAGCCAACACTGCTCGTCCGGTCAGCAAAAGCATGACCATAAACAGATTCATTAATTTCATGAGAGACTCCTGTCAGAGAAAGACACAATTGCGTTTACGCCACATCAGATAGCCATAGTTCTTACGGGTGTTGGGTGGATTTTTACCGGCCTCCCAGCGCATCACGCTGCGCCCCACGGGATGGCATTGGCCGCTGTCCGGGTACATGTTCACCATCTGATAGCGCCAGCGCTCTTTGGGGATGATCGGGGACGGATACTCATAGCAGACCGCCTTGTCCTTCCCGATGCTCTCCATAATTTGTCCCTGCCGGTGAAGCTTGTACGCCATGCGCTCGCTGACAAGTAACGAGGACTGCAGCGGACTGGACTCGTTGCTTACCCAGCCGCTAAACGGGTACATCGAACCCTGAGAGCCGGCACACCAGAACAGAATATCGAGTGGCATATGAAACGCGCTGGCCATAGCGTCAGCCGCGCACGCCCCCTGTGCGATGGGGTTGGCAAACAGGATGGCTTCCGGATTCAGAATGGTGGTGAGGCTGCTGTCCACCCAGGTCGGGTCAATCTCGGACAGATAGGCTATATCCATGTCTCCGCCTTCCAGACAGCCTGCGGAGGTGATGATGTTCAGCCAGTAGGTCAGCGGGTACTTGTACCAGTGAACGTGATAAAAAGCGCCGTTCACCTGCTTGTCGTCCTTTCTCGCGGTCCCCATACCGGTCTTGCCGAGATTGATACTGAAGCCCCCCAGATTGACCATACAGCCAGGCGAACGGCTGACGTCCGCC
>NZ_GL882846.1:0-11269 GCF_000195655.1 Klebsiella sp. MS 92-3 | reverse complement strand
CCCCCCCGCCCCCCCCCCCCCCCCCGCCCCGGAGGGCGAGGCCGGGTCGAACAAAAATCGGTGGCGGCGCCGGACACAGCTGCAGGGGACTACCCGGATTGCTGGTATCAGGCAGATCGCCTTTACCAACCTGCACGCTGCCGAGCGACAGGGGGAAGATGCAGCGCCAGCACACATCGGTGATCGGGTTAACAAACCGGCCCTCACAGGAGGGATCAGCAGCCGCACTGAGGCTGTACCCCCACAACATCAGGGCACTCAGGAAAAGCGTCAGGGTTTTCACAGAAACATCCTTATTTTACAGGGAAGGTCTCAATATTCAGGCGTTCACCGGATGGCGCCGGCGTGATCCGCGCCGGGACCGCCGTCAGGCCAAATCGCTTGCTCAGTACGCCGTTCTGGTCGAAATAGATCCGGCTGTCCAGCGCTGCGGAGGTGTCCGGGATACTGCCACGCACCAGGATAATTTTGCTCATCAGGGTTTCCGGCACCTGACGCTTCATCCAGGCCAGCTGGTCGGCATCGTCTCCATTGATGAAGTACAGGGTCTGGACAAACGGTACGGTTTTAAGCGGGTTCACCACATCGCCCTTGCGGGCAAACACCCGCCCCTCATTGTCCTTCAGGTCTTCGGTCAGGCGGATGCTGGGATCAAACCAGCGCTGCTCGTATTTCTCCGCACGCTTAATGCCCTCCACCGGTGCCGGGCGCTGACTGTTCTCGATAACCCGCTGCTTAAACGCATCCATCGTCTGGTCCCACTGGCCAGAGGATTGCAGTGACTGCAGACGCTGCGTGATGAGCTGCAGCATGTCCTGCTCCCGGACGGGCCATAAATCCCCCCAGGTACCGAGATCAGCCGCCTGAGTCAGCGGCGATACCAGGCAGGCGGCGAGCAGACAGTCTTTCAGTCGTATCATTACTGTTCTCCTTTCATCCGGCGGGCAATGTCGTGCTGGATGTTGCGGGTCACATCGGGCGCGCCCTGAACCACGGCAGGTGAAACCAGAATGACCACATGATGCTGCTGCTGATACTCCGCCAGACTCTTCTCCAGCGCGTCGTTAAACCGGTCAGAGAGCGCTTTTGACTGCGCTTCTGTCAGCTGCTTCTGACTGACACTGTCCATAAAGCTGTCGAGCGTCTTCTTCATATCAAAAGCCACCACTCGCGGCGTGGAGTACTCCAGAACCACGCGTGAGAGAAACGCGCTGGTTGCCAGGGCGAAAAGCACGAGAGCAACGATGACAGATATCCGGCGAAAGGTATGAGAGGTCGTACTGACCGGTTGTTCGGTGTTGTTTTTCATCACTGTTTATCCTCCATGTCATTCACCGGTATTCGGGATTCAAGCTCAGCCATTTCGTCTTTAAAGTTGCGGCACGCCAGTCCGTATACCGCATCGTGGATATCGACCCCCTCCTGCCGGCGTGCTTGCATGTACTCAAAATCCGGGCCTTTGGAGGAGTACATCGCCCGGCTGAGCGGGTCGACGAACAGGCGGTGCCAGGAGCAGTTCGCTTCCACCTGCAGCATAAAAGAGGAGAACCACTGCTCTTTGGCCGAACCGAAGCCGTTAATCATGTCTTTCTCCAGCTTGCTGAACTGATCCGGGTACAGCTGGTTATACTTGGCAAATTCCTTCGCTGACTGCTTCAGAATGGCCTTGTACGATGAGTTCCCCCACGCTGCACGTGCGGCGCTGGAGGCGGTCGGGGAGTCGAAGTCGACGATGTTCTGCGTGATGGTGATGTATGCGCCGGTATGTCGACGCGCGGTACGGTAGCCTTTCTCGATAAACTGCCCCACTTTTTCATTCTTGAAATCAAGGAGCTTCCATCCTTCATCGATGACGTTCAGTTTTTTCAGGCCACGCGGTGACTGATACATCCTGTTCTCGATGTAAATAATCAATGAAAACATCACAGCGATAAGCAGAGAGGGCCTCGACTCCAGGCCACCGAGTTCCAGTACCACCATCCGGGCATCATCGTGGAGTGTTGGTTTATCTGAGTTGAAATAGTCCCCGTAGATCCCATTCACCGTGTACTGATCGAGCAGGATTATCATCTCGTCCAGACGGCCCCGGATTGTCGGGGAATCAGCATATTCATCGCTGTCCTTCGCGTCCTGTAAAAACTGCACTACGTCATCAACGCGTGCCTGATTACGTTTGCTTAACCAGGCCGCCTGAACTGCCTGCAGAAGCAGGCCTTCATGGACTTCATCGAGGTTGCCGTTCGGACTGGCCATCACCGACATCTGATCGCGTATACGTTCTGCTGACATGTCGAAGTGAGCATCATCCAGCACGTTGGCGAATGGGTTAAACTTGAGGGTATCGCCATCGAGATATACGCCCCCCATGTTTTCACACAGGGACTTATAGCCATCGCCCATATCGAACACCCAGGCAAACCCGCCGGAGTCGAGCACACTGCGAATGAGGGGCTGAATCAGACCGGTTTTACCCGCCCCGGACGTCCCGCAGACCGCCATGTTGAAATTGGTATTGTTCATTCCCTCGTAGAACAGGTCGATGAACGCCAGCTGGTTTCGGTAGGTGGGCGCCAGGAGTCCCGCCGGCGCCAGCGGGCTGTCAGCGACGATCGGCAGGAGGTTAGCCACCTGGAACGTCTCCGCCCGCTTAACCACGCCTGCCGCCTGCAGCTCTTTAAACAGACCCTCACCACACTTGAACGGCATCATGGCCAGAAAGTTACGCAGGTGATGGTAGCGGGCCGGGATAAGCTGGAAACCGCCTTTACGGTAGCTGTTGAGCACCTGCTGTTCAGCGGCGAGAGAGGCCTCTGTGCTGTCTGCGGTGTACGTGGTGATATTAAAGAAATAGGACACCAGGGAGGTCTGGTTGGTCGACAGTCGCTGGCGGATATCGCCCCACTCCTGCATTTCCTTTATCACGTTCGGAAAGTACTTCGCGTAGGAGGTTTTGCTTTTCTTCTCCACGTCCATGAACTTCAGGTTGGCTTCGTTCTGGGTCTTCACCTGGTCCTCCACCATCAGCGTCAGCGTGATGACAAAGGGGCAGGAAATGGAGAGCTCCGGGTTAAGCAGGTTGGCGTAGTTGTCCGCAGCGGTCCAGAGGAAGGCCATTTCCGGATCACTCTCCAGATGGTAGCTCGTCACCCGGGTCACGCACTCTTTCCCGTCGCGCCCCAGGCGGCCAATTTTCAGATGACCAGCGGTGACCTGCATATCAAAGCTGTCATCGACACACTGATAGTTCAGATCCTGATAGGGGTCCAGCTTATACGGTACGCGGTACATTTCGTGCGGGTCCGGGTTTATCAGCTCACGCATCAGTTCGACCAGCCCGGACGCATCAAGGATACGCGTCGGAATATAGGCACCGCCCAGTGACGCCCGCAGGATTTTTATCTGGTTCTCCATCTCGACAATTTGCGTGGTGGAGTTCTTCTTCCTGGGTACGCAGCAGGAGATGTACACGCGGTAGTTACGCAGCGTGAGGGGCAAATCCAGATCAGGAGGCAGGGGGAACTTCGTCTCCGCTGCCCGGAGGTAGTAGGCCTGGGTAATGGCGTTAAACTTCTTAGCCTGTTTACCACTCCAGCGGAATTCACGCAGACCATAGTCGATATCATTGCCGACCAGTTTGCTGGAGACCAGATGAAAACTGACCGGGACGCCCCGGGGAAGTTTGCTGCGCAGTAAATGCTCCAGTGTGGCGACGATACTTTTATCCGCACCGGGTAAAGGACGCGCCTCAAACATAAAACCGACGGTTTTGTTATTAATAAACAGACCGGTCGCGGAATCATAATCCTTATAGGGCAGAATACGGCTGAACTGGGGGAAATTCATGCTGCCCAGCGTGTCATTGGCTTTAGCGGATTCGTCGGGCAGCTTCAGTGCTGATACGAGTGAATTCACAGCCTGGGTGACGGTATCAATGATGTTATTACTCATGCGGTCGTTCCTTTAAAAGCATTTCAAAACAACAAGGGTAATAAATGGCAAGAAGAATATTCATAGCCGCACTAGAAACTCCTTCTTATAATGGAAAGCACAGGAATGAAAAACAATAAACACATGGAGGCAATAATCTGACCCATAAAGATCGCATCCAACAACATCGCCCCTTGCCACAAACAAATAAGCAGAGTGATAAATAATAAAACCACATGAAAGAAAACAATCAGGAACAGAATGTTCGCTGAGAACTCCCCATCACTAACTTCCACCTCTAAGCAGAAAAAATAAAAGATACACAAACTACAGATAATATAGATGCCTTCATGTCGAATACCCTGAAAGAAATCAGGAGAATACTCTCCTGCCAGTCCATTGTAAGTCAGCCTAGCTCCCAGATAGATGAGCCAGTAGACTGGAGGGATAAACAAAAATCCATACTTTCTAAAAAACAGCATCATATCCATCCTCTGATTATTTGCTTATAGCGTTCAGTGAGTTAAGTTGTTTATATTTCTCGTTACATTTAGCGGCAATTTTCTTCGCATCGCGAAGGGTTAATGGTCCCTGGCTATTACGGAGTGCCGTTCGAAAATCCTCACCGGCACAGGGTATTGCATGAGAAATCATTAATAACTGTTCTTCAGTCGCTGTACCGTTATCTCTGTAATCATCGTAAACAAGATACAGCAGACCACCCCAAAAAAAAGAGTGGAAAGGCCCAGTTAACAATGTTTTTAACCGCGCTCGCGACGTTTACTTTCATTTTTTATTCGCCTGGTATAATTCCCACTGATGGATATACGCATAATACCGCTCACCTGGCACATTAATGATGATGCCATCACAGTCCAGTTTATTAACAGGGCTGGTAAAAGCGCCTGTCGGTATGTTTACTTCAAGTGTCTTGCAGTCGTTTTTCCAGTGTCTACCTGCTTCAAGTTCATCCATCGAAAATGAGTGAATGGAGATAACGAACATCCCGCAAAACCCAACCACCGCTATAAGTGCACAGTATATGAATGTATCACCTCTGTTAACTCCAAGATTGAATTTTTCAGGGATGGCAACCATTGCCAGCGCACCGACCACACCAATAACAAAAAGAATCAGGCATATACCGTTAAGCCATGCAACGTTATGTCCAAGTATATAGTACGTTTTCACTTTCTTATTCCTTATGCTGCATACTTTCAAATAACGTGAGATTGTTAATACTGACCATCGGTCTTACTATTCACCTGCCCCCATCTGATCAAAGGAATAAATCAAGACATAAAACATATAAAAGATCACTGTGGCTGTAAAAAATCCCGTTATTACTGACAGCGTCAAATCAGGAGAACCGGCCCACATGTTTTTATCCATGAACACCATGAAAGAAAATAAAGCACTGAGACCTGTAAGCCCAAACAACATTAAAATATAGGCAAGCGCATCTCTTATAAAAACACCCATAATTACATAGCCGTAACCACAGATAATGATTGCCATTGCAAAAAACAGTCGTACATAACCATCACTATCAAAACTTAACAGAGATTCAGCCATTTACCCACCCTCACTCAATGTTTCCATCACGCTGTTCAAAGGCTCGCGTGTTTTAATTTCAATGCACTCTCCTGTATTACTTCCGTAACCTCTGCCTCCACGTGCTTCGAGTACCCGTAGCATTTTTATGCAGACATCTGTATTAGGCATGGGAGTAATATCCCAAATCCCACCGCCACTACTCGGCGTCATCAGCACCAGAAAAATAAAGGCATGCATACTTTATTGCCTCTGTTTATATATTAACGAATGAATATTTCTTTCATTGTCTCTGCGAGAGTTGTTTGCTTATCGCCACTTATCGCTCTGTCATAATCAGCCTTGCTGACATTTTCAATAACATCACCACACTGAAGTCGATTTTGCGCAGGAGAGAAAAACCCTTTATCAATATTAGTCTCAAGCAACCGGCAGTCATGAGTCCAGTGGTGCGCGAGCGCCTCTGGTACAGGGTCATTACTGGAAGTAAAGAGAAAGAGATATACTAAAAATAAAGAAGCCAGAGCAAGCAGCCATTTGAATAATTCATCCATAACGTTACTTACCCTCCGTACTGAGTTTATTAATCTCTGCCTTATCTCTGTATCTCACATCCATATACCGTGTTACGCCATCCGGGCAAGACCAGGCATCTTTTGCTTTAGCCAGAAACCCTGCCTGCTGCGCTTCAAATGCGGAGATTCTGCAGTTTTTCAGCGTATAGATGACATCCTGTTTTCTGGTTTGAATCTGTTTGTATGTTGACTCAGGCTCAAGAAAGCCAAAAACTTCTGTAATCGCGACGACAATACACATTATCAGAATGATTGACTTACCCCACCAGGACACAAACAACCTCTGCAAAAAGAAAGACATTACTACGGTAGTGACAATAACCAGCATCAACATAAAAATATATGACGAATCCTCGCGCAAAAGCAGCCATAGATATTTCATTGAGTCAGTCATTTTTCAAATCCTTTCATTTTTCGTTACCGACGTTCATTTCACACGCTACCGCCCATCCCTTTCAACGCAGAGGGCACTCGTTTTAATTCAGAAATGAAAACTTACTGCAGCGCCAGTAATGGCGCTGTAAATCAATTAAGGCGAGGTTGTCCCCACGCCGATGGTTTTACGACAAAAAGAACCGTTGCCGGCTGGTGATATACATCATCTGCATCCACATACGGCGCTATCCACAATGACGTTGTCTCCTCCCCGTTTCTTAATGGTCGGGGATAATTACCCGGAATTGTCGCCGGAGAAGTATAAGTACTAAGACTAACTGGCCTGATATATACCGGAGCAGTCCGTGTTCTCAGGACGTCATCATAATTGACCGGTACCGTATTCAGGAACCCGGGTTTATTACTCACCGTCACAGATGGCGCTGTATTACGCCCTGGATTAATTACTGGCTGTGGCGGCAGCGGATATGAGTTTGGCGACGTCGTTCTGAAATTTCCGTCAGCCAGTCGTGGCAATCCGGCCGCAGCCGGCTTTGCGTCACTGCGTTCCTCTTTCAGCTTAGCTTTTTCATTTGCCTGTTCCATCGTCATACAGGTATCCGACGTCGTGGCATTACATTGAAATTCGGTCTCTGTGCCCGCACACCCGGTTAAGAGCAAAGCGCTGCCCAGAGGAATTAACAGCATTAATTCCTTCATGATATTTCTCGCTATTTATCGGTTATTTCTTCAGGTTCATCCTGATTTGGGTATTTTCCTTAATCGTCCGAACAAATTTATCCCCTTCACCCGGACTCATTTCATCGTAAACACGCTTAATCTGGCTGACATCAGATCGGGCTAGAATCAGCCCTGAAGAACCCAAAACAGACTCTCCGACGACAACACCGTTTTTCCGTATGATCCCCCTGCGGACAGGAGTCCGACGGAAAACCACAGCGATCCCGGTAAACACCACCGCCATCAGCAGCCAGAGCCAGAGAATATTATGCGTATAGCTCTGGTCGATATAGGCTGCATACCCTGCTGCATCTGTAATGACGGTGGTGCAGTCTTCCTGTAAAAG
Source organism: Klebsiella sp. MS 92-3 (assembly GCF_000195655.1). NCBI lineage: Bacteria > Pseudomonadati > Pseudomonadota > Gammaproteobacteria > Enterobacterales > Enterobacteriaceae > Klebsiella > Klebsiella sp. MS 92-3. Next base: position 3,751 of record NZ_GL882846.1, on the reverse strand, counting down.
CGGAGGCAGTGGTGCGTTCACCGCATCACTATTGAGTTCTTTCGGCCCCGTGCAGTCCTGAATGACATATCCCTCCTGCTGCACGGACTCTACGGTTTTCACCAGCGTCTGGCCGAACGTGTACGGTCCCGTCCGGAACACCAGAACAACCAGTAACATCATCATGGCCAGCGGATACACCACCGCACACTTAACCAGCCAGTGAGCCCAGCGCAGTACTGACAGAACAGCAGTAATGAGAGACTTAGCCATTATTTTCCCCCTGCGGCGCTGCGCCCGGAGAGAACTCACGCGGATCAAGTTTGCCCAGCTTCTTCAGCATCTCGTCAGTATTGAATCCGTTCATACCGCCGCCTGACTGATGATGTGCATCAGCCTGCGGTGCCGGCTCCGCCTCCTGATTCTGAGCCTGCTGTTGCCCGTTCTTTTCCGCTTCCAGCTCTTCGATGGTTTTCAGCTGAAATCCATCCTGGAACACGACAGTCACTTCGTTACCGGCACCAATCGGAATGACCGGGTGATACTGCTCAGCCCTTTTGATGTAGTACTCGCTCAGCGTCTGCGCAGCTTTAGATGCACCACCGCCGACACCCATTTTCAGAACATCACCGGCGCCAACAGATGCGGTTGCCCCCAGGCCAACTGCCGGCTGTGAAGCGCGTTCCATGCCCTGGCCAATCCCGTCAACAAAACCGGCCCCCCATGCCCAGCCGAGGATTTTTCCGTTACGCATCACCACCTCTCCCTTAACCCCGTTTTTCCCCATAAAGGAAACGTGGCCGTTAATGGGCTGATCGATGGTTTTATCACCTTTGATACAGCTGATATTACGGGTACGGACAATGGCGCGCTCACTCGATACATCACCCCAGGCTTCAAGCCCCACAAAGCAGCCGGTCAGGTCATAGGTTTTGCTGTTTGGCATTTCCACGCGACCGGTGATACGCAGCTGCATCGGTACAGTGGATTCATTCCCGGTAACAGACGCGTTGGCATCTGCCCCCTCGATAAGCATGCTTTTTGCAAAGCTCCCCGACGGAATGTACGGCAATGACTTCGCTTTCTTTCCTTTGTCATAACTGAACGTTTTACGCTGTATCTGGTTTGGTACCGGTACAGACTGGTAGCTGACCTGCGGCGGCGGTGTCATACCATTCCCCGGATAGAATGCCGTCGGAGGCGGTACCGCGGCGCCGGTTTGCGGCGGATAACTGGCTGGCTGCGGCTCCCCTTCCGGACCGGGTGGCGGTGACGGAGGAGTCGGCGCGGGCTCGCCACCAGAGACAGCCGGTTTCACGCCCAGCGCCTTCAGCTGATTCTGCATGGCTTCATTGTCACTGCTGAGTTTGTCGATACGTATCTGGTCAGCGCTTCGCGCCTTACTCAGTAGGTCCACTTCCCCCTGCAGGGAGTCAAAACGCTTGTTGAGATCAGCGGCAGTCGCCTGCATTTCTGTTGTCGCGTGCTGCTCCACCTTACTGTTGAAGCTGCTGTCGACCACCCCGGTCATATCCGGTGCGGGTTCGCCCTGAGCCGGGGCTTCCTCATCAGAGCTCATGTTCAGATCTGACAGATACAGCCCGCCTCCGACGGCTGCCGCGCCGCCCGCCAGAATGAGTCCCAGCCAGATATATTGCTTACGTTTGATCAGCGTGTTGAAGTTGGCCATCAGCGCTCCACTCCTTCATCTGACGTCGTGACCCAGATCTGCATGCGACCACCGGCAGTCAGCAGGCCTGCCGGGGTACTGAACATGACGGCACGTGTTCCGGGCTGCCAGAAATCGCTTTCACGAACCATACGGGCCGACAGGGAGACATTGTCCAGACTGTAACGGACAACTTTCAGGTGATGACCGACCCAGACCCGATCGGCAGTGGCGCGCAGACCAGCCGGCACCTGCAGCACTTCAGAAGTGACGGGGACAGACTGATACTCATCGGGTACGCTGCCCTGGCGCACGGCGCGATTCAGCGAAACCAGTAACGATTCATAGGGGTTCGACTCCTCCCAGGCTTTTGCCGGACCGGGTGTCCCTGCCAGCTCGCTGACCAGCTGAATTGTCCGGCCTGAGCCCGCACGGGGCACGGCACGAATGGAGAAGTTCAGTCCGCGTTCGGTTTCCACAATGAAGGTGAATGGTTTTTTACTGACGGTCGCCAGAATGGCGCCGCCGCTGTCGGTCTGCTCCTGGTTTGTCAGACCGCCGTCCAGGCTGTTTATCGCCGTGATGCGATCTCCAGGTACTGTGAACAGATTCGGATCGGTGTTACTCACGGCAATATTTGCCTGACCGCCATTGGTCAGGGGAACCACTGTCGGCGCCAGCGTTCCGCTAAGGGTCGCTGACATCGCGGGGGCGACCAACAGCAGACAGCCTGAAATAAATAACGGGTTAATTTTTTTCATTATTTATTTCTCCAAAACGCGCCAGCCAGCTGACACCATCGACACGACTGAACTGAATGACATAACTTTTAATTTCACTGTAGGGTTTGGAATCCCCAATCCACGTTTTCAGCTCACCCCGGATATCCACGCGGTTCTCTGCCGGCCACGCACGGATCGAGGTCATATAAAAGGTGGCATTAACGTTATTGTCTTTAATGCGTTTCGCATCTTCAGCCAGCTGGACCTTTAGGCTGTTCTGCGCAGCGGGTAATACATACCGGAGAAGCTGCTGATGCTGGGCATCAACCGTTTCCGGCGTGACATTCAGACGCAGGGCAACAAAGGACAGGCCCAGCTGCTCAATATAAGAGGCGTCAGCCTGGTTCTGAGACACCGCAAAGGGGGCTCGGAATAACATCGGTGTCACCGCCACTTTCTGTTCCGTCTGCAGACGGTAATTATTTATGCCCTGGATAATATTGGTCGCAAGACTGAGGGTCAGGAGTGTCCCCAGACTGATAAATCCCACAGCGATAACGCGGGTGGTATTTTGTCTGGCACCATGTTCCATATGTTATTTCCCCGTTGATTTATTTAATCCACTGCCGGAAACAGGAGTCCGGAACATCATGAAAGAAACCTTTAAGAAGGGAGGTTGGCAGATACCAGTAAATCAGGTCGCGTAGCCAGGAACTGCCCCGCCCTTTTTTCAGTTTCTTGATACCCCAGAAAACCAGTGCCGCTGCAGCCATACCAAAAATGAACTTGCTGGTCCAGAAACCCCAGCCGAGACAAATCACGGCCGGGATAAGTTCATCGAGATATAAGCCAAACCAGCGGGACTGGTTAGTCAGTGTTTCCGGGAAACGGTATCGCTTTAATTCGTCTCCCGTCATCACGTGCTTCCTGTCAGTAACCGGCGACCGACATACCGATGGTGATAAAGGTGGAAATAATCGCGAAGCCAAACAGGAACTTCACGTTTTTGGTCATCATGTACATGATGCCGCCGGCGACAACTTCTGCCAGAACCACCCATTTGACGACGCTGGACTGCTTACCAAACGTGCCTTTAACGGTCGCATCCCCGGACTTCATCAGGTCGGTTGCCGTGGTGGTGGCCATCGCAGCATCCGGGAAGAACGCCGCCACAGCAGCAACCGGCAGCGCAACTTTAGCGGCTTTCAGGGCTTTCTTTTTATTGAAAACGCGGGACATAAAAGATGGTTTGGTTTTTTCAGGGACAGCAGAGCCCTGAACACTTAATACAGCATTCATATTTATTTCCTTTTAAATAGATAATGTTTAAATGGTAATACCTTCGGGACTACGGTGATGCTGCCAACTTACTGATTTAGTG
>NZ_GL882845.1:5721-8448 GCF_000195655.1 Klebsiella sp. MS 92-3 | reverse complement strand
CGCCCGCGGGGGGGGGGGGGGGGGGGCGGGCACATTGCCCGTAAACGTGACAAAGGGGACATCATCGTTGTGTCCACTGCATTGCGAGGTGAAACGATGATACCGTTAGCGTATCGTATAGCACAGACCTGTAGCTTTTATTGATATGGCCCCTTATGAGTGAAGAAAAACGCCCTGTACTGAGCCTGAAACGAAAACCGGCGGAGAACAGTACGGCCCCCGCAGAGGCAACCCCTGCTCCTGGTGTGGTGCGCCGAAAGAAGGTCGTGGTGGTCTCGTCCCCGCCGGCCTGGAAGGCAAAAAAAGAGAAACTTGAGAAGGTTAAACAAGCGGCCGAAGCCGCCGCGCGCAACGCTGCGCCGGTGCCGGTTAAAGCGGTAAAGACGCCACCTCCGGTGCGTTATCTTCGCCTGCTGCCGCCGGAACAGGCCATTATGACGCTGAAGGCATTCTGGCCACAGCTGTTCGACGGAAACTCACCCCGTCTGCTGGCAACGGGCATGCGCGAACAGCTGTTTGCCGACATTGTGAACCGTGACCTGCCGCTGTCGCATAAACAGGTGATTAAGTGCCTGAAGAGTCTGACCCGGTCTGCGGGCTATCTGTCCCGGATGAAGGAGGGAGCCGCCCGCTATGATCTGCAGGGGAACGCCGTCGCGACCGTCACTGCAGGGGAAGCGCAGTACGCCAGCGAGCGCATGATGAAAGAACTCCTGCGAACTGAGCGTATGCGGAGCCAGTCAGCTGGCTGAATACAATCGAGGAGAGGAAATGGATTTTGAAGCGCGGAAACAAAAGGCGCTGGCGATAATGGCCAGCTGTAAGATGTGGAAAAGCAATTATGCACCGCTTCTGATACGACTGTTGTGGCGGCTGGGGATAAACATTCCCCCGCTGCCGTTTGCTCCGTTCTGGCAGGTTTTTGGCGTGATGGCAGGCTCTTTCTCCGTCGGATACGGACTGTGGATGTACTGGATGGTGTGGCGGGCCCAGGGGATGCCACCCCTGTTCGCTTGCAAAATCAGTCTTATTGCGGGCGTGTTATTTGGCCTGACGATGGCACTGTTTCATCTGTGGCGCCGAAAGGTGAATAAATTACCTGACTGGAAAGATTTATAACGGAATCAGAAGAACGCCGGAAACAGGACTTACCCTGGCTGAATGGCATGAATTTCCGCGCTATGCACTTGCGTGCATACTCATGCATGCCGTAAAAACAGCCCCTGCGCGTTTCTGGCGGGTTTTCGGTGTTTTGCCAGTTTCCCGTCAGAAACGCCCTGAGGCCGTTCTGGCGGTGCTTACAATTAAGGGATTATGGTAAAGGGTGACTTGGTTAATCATAAATATCCTGGGGGATGGCATACACCAGCTGGATATCCGGTGCATCGTTGAGCCATCGACCTGATTTTTTCATCAGGTAGCCACCAATTTCTTCGGTAGTCAGCCGAGCATGAAACAATGCTTCATCATTGAACCAGCAGTCAGGGTGATAGATGAGATCCAGTGGGTTTGCCCTGAAATTAATCTCCAGTAACTGGAGTGCATAGCTGTGGTCAGATGCACTACCTTCTGCTTTGCGTATGAAGTTGATAACGTCGTTCAGTTCTGTCCATGTAAAGTCATCAAGGTATTTTTCCTGATTAAGCGCCATCCTGGTGAAATCTAGTGCACTTGTCCAGGATGAAAAATCACGAAAATCAGAGAACCCGCAGGGTATGACGACCTGTGCATTCCAGTCTGCCATCATCTGTTTTAGTTCTTCATTGTTTTCGTCCATCCCGTTATCGATGTGATCGAGAATGCCATTCAGCTGACTGACCAGTTCTTTCATCTGTTTACGGGTGACCCGTGCGGGTTTCATTCGCTCAGGTAATGGCATCAGAAATACTCTCTTTTTTATCGTGCACTCGGGGGAACTAAGTAATCTATCGGGCTATGAATCAGAGCTCAAATCGTTTTTTTTCTTTCTGATGATCCGCATTCTGCCTCGGGTCCACCTCTGCTGTTATTTTTAAGTGAATGAAAATAAATAAAAATATTGTTAACCACGACATATTGACAGAGCTGGTATATCAAGAGCAGCATCAAAATACTGTATATAAATACATGCTTTTATATGCAGTAACTGGCGTGGCAGAGAACTAATAACAGCCTCCGGATAGCTGTCCTGAAGCAATAAACCGCACGCCGTATTTCAGAAAATTGGAAAACAAAAAAAACAAAAGAAGGAAATGTGTGATTGGTGGATTTAACTATAACGGTGAGGGTGCTACGAGCTCAGGCCTTAGCTCTCCTTCTGCCAGTGATGTGGCTAATCAGTTTAATAGTTTTGGTGGGACGCAAATCCGGGCATCAGATGTCTCGAATATTCGCAGTGATGGTAATGGTGGGTATATGGCGGATATTCGGGGGCAGATTCACACTGTGTCCTCTGAGGAAGGCTCAACAACTGTCAGTGGCTTCGATGGTGTCCGCAGTTCTTCTACCGGTAATGGCGGAAGTCAGGGTGGGCAGGGGCCACAGGGACAGTCTCTTGTTATGCATAACGGGCAGATGGGATACTGGGAAAACCGATCATCCGGGGCTGGTAATAACGAACATACTACCCGCGCTTTTGTGGCTGTAGGTCCATCAGAAGCAGAAAAAGCTGCACGAGCGGAGAAGGTAGCTAAGGAAAAACAGCAAGCAGAAGAGGCTGCAAAAGCATTCGCAGCGAAAACAAAACAC
>NZ_GL882845.1:3286-5589 GCF_000195655.1 Klebsiella sp. MS 92-3 | reverse complement strand
CATCCGCCGCTGCTGAAAAAGAACGTCAGAATGCGATTTCTGCTGCGGCTGCTGCAGGTCAACATCAAACTGTTCCTGATGCGCGTAATAATCTGAATCAGGCGACTGCTGAAGCATCACGCCTGAAAACAGTGGCAGATAATGCCCTTAATACAGCGAAGAATAAGCGAAAGGAAGCTATCGATGCCGTACCAGTAGCAACTCAGGCTGAGAAAAAATATCAGGATCTGCAGCAAAGCATTAAAGGCCTCACTCTAAATAATAACGGCCAATACGGTACCCAAAAATGGGAGGTTATCAGTTCGAATAAAGAGCATGACCACTGGGGATACCGGTTCTATCCATCTGGGATCACAAAAGCTCAGGTTGATGCAGCGCAGAATGATGCGGTGAACAAACGAAATGCTGCTACCAGTCTTGCCAGTCAGGCAACGGCCGCTGAGCAGGCCAGTCTGCAGGCATCAGCTGCCTATAATGCTGCAGAAACGCGCCGTCAGGCTGCCCAGGCTGCATTAGCGTCCGCAGAACAAGCCGCCGCTGCTGAACGTAAACGCCAGGAGGCGGAAGCAGCAGCCGCCGCTGCGGCAGAAAAAAAACGACAGGCTGATGCAGCAGCGAAAGCCGCTGAGGAGGCCAGAGCCATTGCTGAAAAAGCAAAAGCGCTGCAGGCCCGTTGTACAGCCGCAGATAAACTGAAATCTTCAGAGATTCAGGCTGTCAGGGGTATCCCGGCTACAGCGGCACCTTTTGCTATTCCTCTGACCTGGTCAACTGCGTCACGTGGAGGTTTTACTCTGTCGGCTGATGCTGCGGCCAGCCTGGGAGCTTTCATCAGCGAGGCTCTGGCGACGTTAAGTGTCGCTGTGGTGGCTAACCCAGTAGCATTAACCATTGCCGGTCTTGTGTTATCGAAATCAGTTGGCGTCGGTAGTGATATGGTGCCCGGTCGGGATATCAGTTCGATGATGCCTGGCGATGCGTTTGGTCTGCCTGATACCGCGGCATTGAATAAAGCAGCAGATCAGAAAACATCTGTCAGTATGCCGGTTCGTGGCCGTCTGGTTATGAATGATAGCGGCATTCTGGATGTTCAGCTGGTCAAAACCAATACTGCCGGTGCCGTGAAGGTCGCTCGTGCTGTACTGGATAAGGAAACCGGCTACTGGGGCTATACTCTTCCCGCTGTCGCAGATGTACCGGCGCAAACTATTTTTGTCAGCCCGGCTGACGCACTTGGTGCAAATGGACCACTGACGCTAAGCGGGCCGGTACCACTACCGGAGCGTATTCTGCATACCGGTGATCAGATTTCGGCGCCACAGGCTACAGATAAAACCGTGACGCCGGTAGCGGATGACCTCGATTTTGACGATATTATTCTGGTGTTTCCACCGGAGTCCGGCCTAAAACCGCTGTATGTGATGTACCGTAGCCCTCGTAACATGCCCGGTACAGTAAGCGGCAAAGGGCAGAACGTTGGCAATAACTGGATGGGGGGGGCCAGTACCGGGGATGGTGCTCCTGTTCCTTCCCAGATTGCGGATAAATTACGCGGGAAGACTTTCGGTAGTTTTGATTCTTCCCGTCGGGCGTTCTGGAAAGCGGTTGCTGACGATTCTGCACTAAGCAAGCAATTTAGTGAAGCTGATATTAATCAGATGAAAGCTGGAAGGGCACCTACTGCGGACTTTTTAGAATCAGTAGGGAAACGTGTTAAAATTGGATTACACCACGAAAAAGAAATATCTCAAGGAGGGGCTGTTATGGATGTCGATAACATTAAGGCGCTAACACCTAAAAATCATATTGAGACACATAAAGGAAAATAAAATGGCTGGTAATAAAATTTCAGATTTTACGGAAGAAGAATTTACTGCTTTTGTTAGTAAAATAATCGCTGCTGATTTTCCAACTGACAAAGAGAACGATGATGCTATTTATTCGTTCGCCCAACTAACAGAGCATCCTGCTGGTTGGAACCTCATCTTCAAGCCTAAGGTAGGCGAAGATTCTTCGGCGAAAGGAATTGTTAAAACCGTAAAGGAATGGCGAGCTGCTAACGGTAAGCCAGGTTTTAAAAATCGTGATTGGATGTGCGGGTTCAGGTGATGAATCCGCACATTTTTAACTCTGGATTTGAAGAATAATTACTAGATATCCATTATTTTTTCCTGTCTCCAAACTGACCCCATGATGGATGGTTTCTGGGCTCTGTCCACGATACCGGCGACGGACCCGTCTGCTACTGGTTTCGGCATACCACAAAATCCTGACGCCTCCGCATGGCGTCGTTGTCCAACCCC
>NZ_GL882845.1:256-3188 GCF_000195655.1 Klebsiella sp. MS 92-3 | reverse complement strand
GGGAACGGGGAAAAGCCAGTTTCCCCCGCTCCCGGCGTTTCTTAAACACCCGTTAAGGAAATACTGTGAAAAAAATGAACCGTACACTCCACAAATGTTGTCTGTCGGGGCTTATCAGCCTGGCTTTGTGTGCACCTGTTCCGGCCGTGTATGCCGCCAGCATCGAGACGGGATATTCTCCGGAAGGAACGGCTCTGCAGTTGGTCCTGAAGACTATTGATTCTGCGCAGCAGGAAATCCGACTGATGGGGTATTCCTTTACCTCGCCTGAAGTCGCCGGTGCGCTTGTCAGGGCAAAGCGGCGTGGTGTCGATGTGAAAGTGGTTCTGGACTGGAAAGCCAATACCGGCAAGCAAAACCAGGCGAGCCTGGCGGCCATGAATCTTCTGGTCAATGCCGGCATCCCGGTTCGCACAGTGTCGCAGTACAAAATCATGCACGACAAAGTCATCATTGCCGACGGCCGCAATATTGAAGTCGGGTCTTTTAACTACACCCGCGCCGCTGATCGGGTAAATTCAGAGAACGTGCTTGTCGTATGGGATGATCCAGTCGTTGCTCAACGCTATCTGCAGCACTGGTTGACTCGCTGGTCGCAGGGTACGGACTGGAAACGGGCTTATTAATGCTCCTCAGACATAAAACGAGCATCAATACGGTTTACTTACGTCCATGCTAAAGCGCCTGGTCCGCCCGTCGCTCGTATCTTATCTCTTAAGCCTTGCCCCTGAAGGTACTCACTTTTAGTTCAGGATGGGGCTACTATCCCACTCTCTTAAAAGAGGACATAGGCATCTCATTCAGTTGAAATTTGTACGCCAATACAAATTACAATTTTAGAAAGGATCTCTTGCAAATTGAAAGTAAGTTATTGATTTGCAGGATCTGAGAGTTCTGTAGTATCCTCCGTTCCGAAGACATTTCTGAGGTGTCAGGAGAGCGATAAATGTCACGTTCAGCAGATAAAACCACTTCCTCTACGAATGCAAAACGTGCATACCGGAAAGGTAAGCCAATGTCTGCCAGTGAGAGGCAGCTTGCTGCAATTGCGCGGAAACGCGAAACTCATAAAGAAGTTAAGGTTTTTGTTAAAAACCCACTAAAGGACGTGATGATAGCGGTTTGTGAGGAAGAAGGTCTGACACAAGCCCAGTTTATCGAGAAACTCCTCGAGCGAGAGCTTACAGAACGTGGTCTTATAGATGTAAAGACTTCACATTCTTGATCATGTTTTTATTGAGTGCTAGATTGTTGATGGTCTGAATAATTTTGGGTGTGCCACGCCCTAAGGTGGCAGGGAACTGGTTCTGATGAGGTATCTACCCGGGACCAGAAAAGCAAAAACCCCGATAATCTTCTTCAATCTTGGCGGAAGGAAAAGATTAACGGGGCCTTCATAAACTGCATAGAACGTGTTGCTCTATGCGGGGAGTATATGTACATGCTCAGAAAACTTCAAGATCAGTTTCTGTGTCATTCGCTCCTTCCGTGCAACATAAGCGCAGGAAGCGGTGACTGATATCCTTCAAAACCACTATTCACAGGTTAAAAACCCGAATCCGGTATTCACGCCGCGTGAAGGGAAAAAGACCCTGCCGTTCTGCCGTAAGCTGATGGCGAAAGCCGAAGGCTTCACGTCCCGTTTTGATTTTTCCATTCATGTGGCGTTTTTGCGTTCGCTGGGTAAGCGGCACAGGATGCCACCCCTGTTGCGCCGGCGTGCAATTGACGCGCTACTGCAGGCAATGTGTTTTCACTATGATCCGCTGGCCAATCGCGTGCAGCGCTCGATTACCAATATGGCCATCGAGTGTGGACTGGCCACCGAGTCCAGGAGCGGCAACCTGTCAGTCAGCCGTGCCACCCGGGCGCTGAAGTTTCTGGCCGAGCTGGGGCTCATCACCTATCAGACTGAATATGACCCGCAGATCGGCTGTAACATCCCGACCGATATCACCTTCACCCCGGCTCTGTTTTCCGCGCTTGACGTTTCTGAGGTGGCTGTGGTGGCCGCGCGCCGCAGCCGTGTGGAGTGGGAAAACCTGCAGCGCAAAAAGCAGAAACTGAAACCCCTGGAGATGGACGAACTGATCGCAAAAGCGTGGCGGTTTGTGCGTGAGCGTTTTCGCAGCTATCAGGCTGAGCGTAAATCTCACGGCCGTAAGCGGGATACTGCACGGCGGGATGCATCACGGCAGCGTCATGACATCGAGACGCGCGTGCGTCAGCAACTGACCCGCGAATACGCCACCGGCCGCTTCATGGGCGATAAAGAAGCGCTGAAGCGTGAGGTTGAGCGCCGTGTGCAGGAGCGCATGCTGCTGTCGCGCGGGAACAACTACACGCGACTGGCCACTGTCCCCCTATAACATTCCTTCCTTAAAAAATCCGGCCGGCGCCGGAGGCTTTCGCACGCCTGTTGGCCGGCTACTACGTATTATCTTATCTTCAGGCCTGCTTTCCTCACCATAATTCCGGTCTTCCTTGCGTCAACGTGGCCTTAAATGTTATCGCCGGCGTCACTTCTGACGGCCGATTTCTGTTATCCACATATAACTGCAAGGGAGTATTTCATTAGGCTACAACCGTGATACGTACAAAGCACATGCCGTCGGACTTTCAGGGCGCGTGGTTCCTTTTAAACACCAGCTCTGTATCTCTTTTAAAGATCCTTTAATAAATCCTGTAAACACATAACCTGTTCATCGCCTGCCCTGTGGACAGGCTGCGGAGAGTGCCCGCCCTTGCAGCGACCTGACGGTCGCGCCGGTTCGGCAACATCAGAGAGAGCTCCCATCGCTGCGCGACGGGCCCCAACCGGAGAACCAAGTTAGTTACAGCATTCAAATGAAAATTCATCATAAAACCGGCGCCGGTTTGCCAGCCGGGAGCCCCTCCCCACCACTGAAAAGCGCCGCCGCCCCCCCCCCCC
>NZ_GL882845.1:91-246 GCF_000195655.1 Klebsiella sp. MS 92-3 | reverse complement strand
CGCCCTGACGGTCGCGCCGGTTCGGCAACACCAGAAAGAGCTCCCATCGCTTCGCGACGGGCCCCGACCGGAGAACCAAATTAGTTACAGCATTCATAACGTTATTCATCATAAAAACCGGCGCCGGTTTGCCGGCCAGGTGCCCCTCCCCACCA
>NZ_GL882845.1:0-81 GCF_000195655.1 Klebsiella sp. MS 92-3 | reverse complement strand
ATCACCACCGACTATTTGCAACAGTGCCCGCACAAAGCACATGCCGTCGGGCTTTCAGGGCGCGTGGTTCCTTTTAAACAC
>NZ_GL882844.1:9054-10922 GCF_000195655.1 Klebsiella sp. MS 92-3 | reverse complement strand
CTGTCAAAACAGCAGCCGGCTGCGCCGGGCGACGGCGCCATTTACCCGCGGTACTCCATTCAACTTGGGGTCGTCTCAGAAAACGGAAAATAAAGCACGCTAAGCCGGTGGCAGCGGTCGCAATGGCCTAAACTTCCCCGCACCGACCTTGGCGCTGCTGCGCCATAGGTAATCGCCGGTCAGGTTGATGTGCTCCCACCCCAGCGGCGACAGATATTGCAACAATGTGTCGTCCAGCGCCGTGCCGTTGCCACGCAAAGCACTGGTGGCACGCTCCAGATATACCGTGTTCCACAACACGATGGCCGCCGTCACCAGATTGAGGCCGCTGGCCCGGTAGCGCTGCTGCTCAAAACTGCGGTCGCGGATTTCACCCAATCGGTAGAAGAAGACCGCCCTGGCCAGCGCGTTGCGCGCCTCGCCCTTATTCAGCCCCGCATGGACGCGGCGGCGCAGCTCCACGCTTTGCAGCCAATCCAAAATGAACAGCGTGCGCTCGATGCGCCCCAGCTCGCGCAACGCCACGGCCAAGCCGTTCTGGCGCGGGTAGCTGCCGAGTTTGCGCAGCATCAGCGAAGCCGTTACCGTGCCTTGCTTGATGGAGGTGGCCAGCCGCAGAATTTCATCCCAATGGGCGCGTATTTGCTTGATGTTCAGCCTGTCGCTGCTAATCATCGGCTTGAGCGCGTCATAGGCGGCATCGCCCTTGGGGATGAATAGCTTGGTTTCGCCCAAGTCACGGATACGCGGCGCGAAGCGAAATCCCAGCAAATGCATCAAGCCAAACACGTGATCGGTGAAGCCTGCCGTGTCGGTGTAGTGTTCCTCGATGCGCAAGTCCGACTCGTGGTACAGCAGGCCATCAAGCACGTAAGTTGAATCACGAATGCCCACGTTGACCACCTTGGCACTGAAGGGCGCGTACTGGTCGGAGATATGGGTGTAGAAAGTCCGTCCTGGACTGCTTCCATACTTCGGGTTGATATGACCAGTGCTTTCTGCTTTGCTGCCGGTTCTGAAGTTCTGGCCGTCCGACGATGACGTGGTGCCGTCACCCCAGTTGCCGGCGAAGGGTTGCCGAAACTGCGCATTCACCAGCTCGGCCAGCGCCGTCGAATAGGTTTCATCGCGGATGTGCCAGGCTTGCAGCCAGGACAGCTTGGCGTAGGTGGTGCCAGGGCAGGACTCGGCCATTTTGGTCAGACCCAGGTTGATCGCGTCGGCCAGGATCGTCGTCAACAGCAAGGTTTTGTCCTTGGCCGTGTCGCTGGTCTTCAGGTGTGTGAAGTGGCGGGTGAAGCCCGTCCATTCATCGACCTCCATCAGCAACTCGGTGATTTTGAGGTGCGGCAGCAGCATAGCTGTCTGGTCGATCATGGCTTGCGCGGCGTCTGGTACTGCCGCGTCCAGCGGCGTGATCTTCAGGCCTGACGCGGTGGTGATGATGGCATCCGGTAAGTCGTTGGCCGCAGCCATGCGGTTGACTGTGGCGAGTTGCGCCTCCAACAATTCCAACCGGTCATGCAGGTATTGGTCGCAGTCGGTGGCCACTGCCAGCGGCAATTCGCTGGCCAGCTTCAAAGTGGCGAACTTCTCGACCGGCACCAGGTATTCGTCGAAGTCCTTGAACTGGCGAGAACCCTGCACCCAGACATCACCGGAGCGCAGCGCGTTCTTCAGCTCCGACAGGGCGCATAACTCGTAGTAACGCCGGTCGATGCCGTCGTCGGTCAGAACCAGCTTTGCCCAGCGCGGCTTGATGAATGCGGTTGGCGCATCGGCGGGCACCTTGCGCGCGCTGTCGCTGTTCATGCCGCGCAGCATGTCGATGGCATCGAGCACACCCTTGGCGGCGGGGGGCGCCCCCC
>NZ_GL882844.1:5178-8953 GCF_000195655.1 Klebsiella sp. MS 92-3 | reverse complement strand
GGGCGCAGCCCGCAATTTGAGCACGCCCAGGAACTGCGGCGCGTAGCGGCGTAGCGTGGCATAGCTTTCACCGATGTGGTGCAGGAAATCAAAGTCGGCAGGCCGCGCCAATGTTTGCGCTTCGGTGACGCTGGCGGCGAAGGTGTCCCAGGGCATAACGGCCTCGATGGCGGCGAACGGATCGCTGCCGCTTTGCTTGGCCTCAATCAACGCTTGACCGATGCGCCCATACATCCGCACCTTGTCGTTGATCGCCTTGCCGGAAGCCTGGAACTGCTGCTGATGCTTGTTCTTGGCCGCGTTGAACAGCTTGCCGATGATGCGATCGTGAAGGTCGATGATTTCATCGGTGACGGTGGCCATGCCTTCGATGGCCAGCGCTACCAGCGTGGCATAGCGTCGTTGCACCTCGAACTTTGCCAGATCAGCAGGCGTCATCTGGCCACCTTCACGAGCGATTTTGAGCAGGCGGTTCTGGTGAACCTGCCGCTCGATGCCTGCGGGCAGATCAAGTGCTTGCCAGGATTTCAGGCGCTCAATATGTTCGAGCATGTGGCGAGAGTTCGGTTTGGCAGGCGACTGGCGCAGCCATGCCAGCCACGTCACTTTACTGCCGTCCTTGCGCTTGAGAAGTTCGTCCAGGCGCTGACGGTGGGGTGATAACAAAGAATCGGTCAGCGCCGCGTAAATGCGTCGGTTGGCACGGGTGATGGCCTCGGCGCTTGCGCGCTCGATGGCATTCATGGCGGGCAGGATAATGCTCTGCCGCCGCAGATTCTCGACAAGTGCGCTCGCCAGCACGATGCCTTTGTCGGTCTGCAAGGCCAGCTCGGTCAATGTATGCACGGCTTGCCGATAGTGGCTCATGGTGAAGGGCTTGAACCCAAAAACCGTTTGCAGCTCGACCAAGTGCTCCCGCCGTGTCTGTTCGCGCTGGCCGTACTCGCTCCAACTTTCCACTGGCATCTTGAGTTGCGCGGCCACCATGCGCAACAGGGGCGGAAACGGAGGCTCATCGACGCCCAAAAAGGTGCCAGGGAATCGCAAGTAGCAAAGCTGCACAGCGAAGCCCAATCGATTCGCGGCGCCGCGACGCTGACGGATCACCGACAGGTCGGTTTCGTTGAACGTGTAGTGCCGTATCAGTTCGTCTTTGGCATCTGGCAGTGCCAGCAGGCTTTCGCGCTCGGTGGCGGACAGGATTGAGCGGCGTGGCATGGTCAGTCTTCCCGCAGGTACTGGTACAAGGTTTCGCGGCTGATGCCGAAGTCACGGGCCACCAAGGTTTTTTGGTCGCCTGCCGCAACTCGCCGTTTCAACTCGGCAATTTGTTCGCTGTTCAGCGATTTCTTTCGTCCCCGGTAGGCACCGCGCTGCTTGGCCAGCACGATTCCCTCGCGCTGACGTTCGCGGATCAGGGCGCGCTCGAACTCAGCGAAGGCTCCCATGACCGACAGCATCAGATTGGCCATCGGTGAGTCCTCGCCGGTGAACTTCAGCCCTTCTTTGACGAACTCCATGCGCACGCCCCGTTGTGTCAGCCCTTGGACGATGCGGCGCAGGTCATCAAGGTTGCGTGCCAGCCTGTCCATGCTATGCACCACCACGGTGTCGCCCTCGCGGACGAAGGCCAGCAGCCTTTCCAGCTCGGGACGCTGGGTGTCCTTGCCAGAAGCCTTGTCGGTGAACACCCGCGCCACCTGAACACCCTCCAATTGCCGTTCCGGGTTCTGGTCGAAGCTGCTGACGCGGACATAGCCGATGCGTTGACCTTGCAAGATGCCTCCAAAGGCAAAAGTGTCAGGATGAAATCTATTACCTTTGACGGAATATGTCAATCAATAGGAAATTTAACTCTATTCTGATGTCGTTTTCAGAAGACGGCTGCACTGAACGTCAGAAGCCGACTGCACTATAGCAGCGGAGGGGTTGGATCCATCAGGCAACGACGGGCTGCTGCCGGCCATCAGCGGACGCAGGGAGGACTTTCCGCAACCGGCCGTTCGATGCGGCACCGATGGCCTTCGCGCAGGGGTAGTGAATCCGCCAGGATTGACTTGCGCTGCCCTACCTCTCACTAGTGAGGGGCGGCAGCGCATCAAGCGGTGAGCGCACTCCGGCACCGCCAACTTTCAGCACATGCGTGTAAATCATCGTCGTAGAGACGTCGGAATGGCCGAGCAGATCCTGCACGGTTCGAATGTCGTAACCGCTGCGGAGCAAGGCCGTCGCGAACGAGTGGCGGAGGGTGTGCGGTGTGGCGGGCTTCGTGATGCCTGCTTGTTCTACGGCACGTTTGAAGGCGCGCTGAAAGGTCTGGTCATACATGTGATGGCGACGCACGACACCGCTCCGTGGATCGGTCGAATGCGTGTGCTGCGCAAAAACCCAGAACCACGGCCAGGAATGCCCGGCGCGCGGATACTTCCGCTCAAGGGCGTCGGGAAGCGCAACGCCGCTGCGGCCCTCGGCCTGGTCCTTCAGCCACCATGCCCGTGCACGCGACAGCTGCTCGCGCAGGCTGGGTGCCAAGCTCTCGGGTAACATCAAGGCCCGATCCTTGGAGCCCTTGCCCTCCCGCACGATGATCGTGCCGTGATCGAAATCCAGATCCTTGACCCGCAGTTGCAAACCCTCACTGATCCGCATGCCCGTTCCATACAGAAGCTGGGCGAACAAACGATGCTCGCCTTCCAGAAAACCGAGGATGCGAACCACTTCATCCGGGGTCAGCACCACCGGCAAGCGCCGCGACGGCCGAGGTCTTCCGATCTCCTGAAGCCAGGGCAGATCCGTGCACAGCACCTTGCCGTAGAAGAACAGCAAGGCCGCCAATGCCTGACGATGCGTGGAGACCGAAACCTTGCGCTCGTTCGCCAGCCAGGACAGAAATGCCTCGACTTCGCTGCTGCCCAAGGTTGCCGGGTGACGCACACCGTGGAAACGGATGAAGGCACGAACCCAGTGGACATAAGCCTGTTCGGTTCGTAAGCTGTAATGCAAGTAGCGTATGCGCTCACGCAACTGGTCCAGAACCTTGACCGAACGCAGCGGTGGTAACGGCGCAGTGGCGGTTTTCATGGCTTGTTATGACTGTTTTTTTGTACAGTCTATGCCTCGGGCATCCAAGCAGCAAGCGCGTTACGCCGTGGGTCGATGTTTGATGTTATGGAGCAGCAACGATGTTACGCAGCAGGGCAGTCGCCCTAAAACAAAGTTAACCTCTGAGGAAGAATTGTGAAACTATCACTAATGGTAGCTATATCGAAGAATGGAGTTATCGGGAATGGCCCTGATATTCCATGGAGTGCCAAAGGTGAACAGCTCCTGTTTAAAGCTATTACCTATAACCAATGGCTGTTGGTTGGACGCAAGACTTTTGAATCAATGGGAGCATTACCCAACCGAAAGTATGCGGTCGTAACACGTTCAAGTTTTACATCTGACAATGAGAACGTAGTGATCTTTCCATCAATTAAAGATGCTTTAACCAACCTAAAGAAAATAACGGATCATGTCATTGTTTCAGGTGGTGGGGAGATATACAAAAGCCTGATCGATCAAGTAGATACACTACATATATCTACAATAGACATCGAGCCGGAAGGTGATGTTTACTTTCCTGAAATCCCCAGCAATTTTAGGCCAGTTTTTACCCAAGACTTCGCCTCTAACATAAATTATAGTTACCAAATCTGGCAAAAGGGTTAACAAGTGGCAGCAACGGATTCGCAAACCTGTCACGCCTTTTGTACCAAAAGCCGCGCCAGGTTTG
>NZ_GL882844.1:4224-5077 GCF_000195655.1 Klebsiella sp. MS 92-3 | reverse complement strand
TTTTGTACCAAAAGCCGCGCCAGGTTTGCGATCCGCTGTGCCAGGCGTTAAACATCATGAGGGAAGCGGTGATCGCCGAAGTATCGACTCAACTATCAGAGGTAGTTGGCGTCATCGAGCGCCATCTCGAACCGACGTTGCTGGCCGTACATTTGTACGGCTCCGCAGTGGATGGCGGCCTGAAGCCACACAGTGATATTGATTTGCTGGTTACGGTGACCGTAAGGCTTGATGAAACAACGCGGCGAGCTTTGATCAACGACCTTTTGGAAACTTCGGCTTCCCCTGGAGAGAGCGAGATTCTCCGCGCTGTAGAAGTCACCATTGTTGTGCACGACGACATCATTCCGTGGCGTTATCCAGCTAAGCGCGAACTGCAATTTGGAGAATGGCAGCGCAATGACATTCTTGCAGGTATCTTCGAGCCA
Source organism: Klebsiella sp. MS 92-3 (assembly GCF_000195655.1). NCBI lineage: Bacteria > Pseudomonadati > Pseudomonadota > Gammaproteobacteria > Enterobacterales > Enterobacteriaceae > Klebsiella > Klebsiella sp. MS 92-3. The sequence continues at coordinate 4,649 of NZ_GL882844.1, read as the reverse complement.
GCCACGATCGACATTGATCTGGCTATCTTGCTGACAAAAGCAAGAGAACATAGCGTTGCCTTGGTAGGTCCAGCGGCGGAGGAACTCTTTGATCCGGTTCCTGAACAGGATCTATTTGAGGCGCTAAATGAAACCTTAACGCTATGGAACTCGCCGCCCGACTGGGCTGGCGATGAGCGAAATGTAGTGCTTACGTTGTCCCGCATTTGGTACAGCGCAGTAACCGGCAGAATCGCGCCGAAGGATGTCGCTGCCGACTGGGCAATGGAGCGCCTGCCGGCCCAGTATCAGCCCGTCATACTTGAAGCTAGACAGGCTTATCTTGGACAAGAAGAAGATCGCTTGGCCTCGCGCGCAGATCAGTTGGAAGAATTTGTTCACTACGTGAAAGGCGAGATCACCAAGGGAGTCGGCAAATAATGTCT
>NZ_GL882844.1:575-4090 GCF_000195655.1 Klebsiella sp. MS 92-3 | reverse complement strand
GGTTCATGACTATATCGCCGCCGCGGCGCGGCTTAACTCAAGCGTTAGATGCACTAAGCACATAATTGCTCACAGCCAAACTATCAGGTCAAGTTTGCTTTTATTATTTTTAAGCGTGCATAATAAGCCCTACACAAATTGGGAGATATATCATGAAAGGCTGGCTTTTTCTTGTTATCGCAATAGTTGGCGAAGTAATCGCAACATCCGCATTAAAATCTAGCGAGGGCTTTACTAAGCTTGCCCCTTCCGCCGTTGTCATAATCGGTTATGGCATCGCATTTTATTTTCTTTCTCTGGTTCTGAAATCCATCCCTGTCGGTGTTGCTTATGCAGTCTGGTCGGGACTCGGCGTCGTCATAATTACAGCCATTGCCTGGTTGCTTCATGGGCAAAAGCTTGATGCGTGGGGCTTTGTAGGTATGGGGCTCATAATTGCTGCCTTTTTGCTCGCCCGATCCCCATCGTGGAAGTCGCTGCGGAGGCCGACGCCATGGTGACGGTGTTCGGCATTCTGAATCTCACCGAGGACTCCTTCTTCGATGAGAGCCGGCGGCTAGACCCCGCCGGCGCTGTCACCGCGGCGATCGAAATGCTGCGAGTCGGATCAGACGTCGTGGATGTCGGACCGGCCGCCAGCCATCCGGACGCGAGGCCTGTATCGCCGGCCGATGAGATCAGACGTATTGCGCCGCTCTTAGACGCCCTGTCCGATCAGATGCACCGTGTTTCAATCGACAGCTTCCAACCGGAAACCCAGCGCTATGCGCTCAAGCGCGGCGTGGGCTACCTGAACGATATCCAAGGATTTCCTGACCCTGCGCTCTATCCCGATATTGCTGAGGCGGACTGCAGGCTGGTGGTTATGCACTCAGCGCAGCGGGATGGCATCGCCACCCGCACCGGTCACCTTCGACCCGAAGACGCGCTCGACGAGATTGTGCGGTTCTTCGAGGCGCGGGTTTCCGCCTTGCGACGGAGCGGGGTCGCTGCCGACCGGCTCATCCTCGATCCGGGGATGGGATTTTTCTTGAGCCCCGCACCGGAAACATCGCTGCACGTGCTGTCGAACCTTCAAAAGCTGAAGTCGGCGTTGGGGCTTCCGCTATTGGTCTCGGTGTCGCGGAAATCCTTCTTGGGCGCCACCGTTGGCCTTCCTGTAAAGGATCTGGGTCCAGCGAGCCTTGCGGCGGAACTTCACGCGATCGGCAATGGCGCTGACTACGTCCGCACCCACGCGCCTGGAGATCTGCGAAGCGCAATCACCTTCTCGGAAACCCTCGCGAAATTTCGCAGTCGCGACGCCAGAGACCGAGGGTTAGATCATGCCTAGCATTCACCTTCCGGCCGCCCGCTAGCGGACCCTGGTCAGGTTCCGCGAAGGTGGGCGCAGACATGCTGGGCTCGTCAGGATCAAACTGCACTATGAGGCGGCGGTTCATACCGCGCCAGGGGAGCGAATGGACAGCGAGGAGCCTCCGAACGTTCGGGTCGCCTGCTCGGGTGATATCGACGAGGTTGTGCGGCTGATGCACGACGCTGCGGCGTGGATGTCCGCCAAGGGAACGCCCGCCTGGGACGTCGCGCGGATCGACCGGACATTCGCGGAGACCTTCGTCCTGAGATCCGAGCTCCTAGTCGCGAGTTGCAGCGACGGCATCGTCGGCTGTTGCACCTTGTCGGCCGAGGATCCCGAGTTCTGGCCCGACGCCCTCAAGGGGGAGGCCGCATATCTGCACAAGCTCGCGGTGCGACGGACACATGCGGGCCGGGGTGTCAGCTCCGCGCTGATCGAGGCTTGCCGCCATGCCGCGCGAACGCAGGGGTGCGCCAAGCTGCGGCTCGACTGCCACCCGAACCTGCGTGGCCTATACGAGCGGCTCGGATTCACCCACGTCGACACTTTCAATCCCGGCTGGGATCCAACCTTCATCGCAGAACGCCTAGAACTCGAAATCTAACGTCCGTTCGGGCATCGAGGTCCATGTCGGGGTGGGACGGGCCCGTGGCTTCAAGATCACTTGCAGTCCGACCGCGATGTCTTGGTTGCGCGAGAGGTTGTCGACAGGCCATGCTGAGTGTGCGATGGTTGATCGCTTCCTCGCCGCTCTCCACGGCGACGATGGCCGCCGCCATCAGCAAGTGCGCCAGTTCCCCTATGGTGCCCTCGCTGCGTGTGAGCAGGTAGCGAGCCATGTCCAGCGTGGCAATTGGGGAAGGCCGGCGCAGCGGGAGCGAAGCGGCGAAGCTGGCCAGCAGTGAGCAGCAATCGTCGTTGGCCTCCCATACCGGCAGCATCATCGGCTCGAAGCGATTTTCCAACTGGTCATCGGAGCGGATGGCTAGGTAGGCGTCGCGCGTGCCTACCCCAACCAACGGGATGCGCAGTTCGTTGCCGAGGAAGCGCAGCAGGTTGAGGAATTCCCGGCGGTTGACGCTGTTGCCGGCCAGCACGTTGTGCAGCTCGTCGATCACCAGCATGCGCACGCCGACCTTGCGCAGCAGTGCCAGAGCCAGTTGCTCCATTTCCGGCAACCGTGGGCGTGGGCGCAGCGGCGCGCCCATCGCGGCGAGCAGCGCGACGTAGAAGCGGATCACGGACGGCTCGGACGGCATCTGCACGACCAACACCGGGATGTGCTCCTGGTCGGCGTCGGAGCTGGCCGGGTGGGTGCGGCGGAACTTCTCGACGATCATCGACTTGCCATTGTTGGTCGGGCCAACCAGCAGCAGGTTGGGCATGCGTTGCTTGTTTGGCCACGCATAAAGGGCTTCCAGCCGGTTCAGCGCCTCGACTGCGCGCGGATAGCCGATCCAGCGGTCGGCGCGAAGGCGCTGGATGCGCTCGTCCGCCGGAAGACGGGCCAAGCCCTGGGCCGCCGGCAGCAGGTGGGACAGGTCGATGATGGGATATTCGTCCACGGCTACCACTCCTCAATCTGGTCGAACGGTTTGGCGGGTGGCAAGTTGTCTGCCTGCGGGTCGGCAATATCCGTATCCGGCGGAACGGGCTTGTCCGGCCGAGCTGATGTCTTGAGGTGCTGGCGGCGATCCGCGTCACGCCGCGCCTTGCGTGTGGCCTTCTGCGCGCTGGTCACAATCTCACGCATCTGGCCGATCATGCGGAACAGCGCCGACTCATCCACCTGTTCGCGCCCTTGCTGCCGCAGTTTCGCCAGCGCCTGCCGTTGTTCCCAGAGGGTGACAGCCGGATGCGACAAGGTACGGTAGGGAATTTCCAGGTAATGCTGTCCCTCCGGTTCCAGGACCCAGATACGGCTGATGTCGCGCGGATCGCGCCGGATCAGAAAGGACGGCCAGCGTTCACGCCGCGCAATCCACGGCTTGAGCGCATCGGCGTAGTAGTGGATGTGGTCGATGACAAAGCCGGTGCGGGTCAGCGTGCGCCGGAGGATCGGCAGAAAATCGACCAGGAACGAAGTAGCGCGTGTGACGACGGCCGGTACGCCGACACGCGCCACGGCCTCGGCCCAGCGCGCGGCCGGCGGGTGGGG
>NZ_GL882844.1:0-496 GCF_000195655.1 Klebsiella sp. MS 92-3 | reverse complement strand
CAGCGCGCGGCCGGCGGTTGGAGCAGGCCGTTGTGCACCGAACCGTGGTAGGTGCCGACCGCCAATGTGAGCCAGCGCTCTAGCTCGCGCAGCGTCAGGGCGGCCTTGTTTTCGGAATCGTAGTCGCCGCGCTGGTCAGGGTTGGAGAAGGTCGTTCCCGGCAGTTCGTCGTGAATCATCTGCATCGCCGTGCCGATGATCCGTTCCACGATGCCGCCATAGTGCGGCTGTCCCAGCGGGCGATAGTCCAGCCGGATGCCATGCTGCTCGCAACCCCGGCGCAGGGCCTCGCTCTTGAACTCGGCCGCGTTGTCTAGGTAGAGCAGCAAGGGCTTGCCGCTCATCTGCCAATCCATTTCCACGTTCAGTCCTTCCAGCCAAGGGCGCTTGTCGCAGGCGACATGCACGAGGCACAGGCCAACCGAAACGGCAGACGGCGCTTCCAGCGTGACGACCATGCCGAGCACGCAGCGGGTGAACACGTCGATGGCGAGGG
>NZ_GL882843.1:155-507 GCF_000195655.1 Klebsiella sp. MS 92-3 | reverse complement strand
CCCTGCGCGCTGCGCAGGGCTTTATTGATTCCATTTTTTCTCTGATGAACGTTCCGCTACGCTGCCCGGATTACAGCTGTGTCAGCAGGCAGGCAAAGTCGGTTAATGTCAGTTTCAAAACGCCCACCCGGGGTGAAATCGCACACCTGGTAATTGATTCCACCGGGCTGAAGGTCTTCGGTGAAGGCGAGTGGAAAGTCAAAAAGCATGGCCAGGAACGCCGCCGTATCTGGCGTAAGCTGCATCTCGCCGTTGACAGTAAAACACATGAAATCATCTGCGCTGACCTGTCGCTGAACAATGTGACGGACTCAGAAGCCTTCCCGGGTCTTATCCGGCAGACTCACAGAAA
>NZ_GL882843.1:0-145 GCF_000195655.1 Klebsiella sp. MS 92-3 | reverse complement strand
AATCATCTGCGCTGACCTGTCGCTGAACAACGTTACGGACTCAGAGGCCTTCCCCGGGTCTTATCCGGCAGACTCACAGAAAAATCAGGGCAGCATCGGCAGACGGCGCTTACGACACCCGGCTCTGTCACGATGAACTGCGGCG
>NZ_GL882842.1:86780-91197 GCF_000195655.1 Klebsiella sp. MS 92-3 | reverse complement strand
GGTCGGTGTAAGACGTTCAGTACGAAGAGCGTACCTGAGAAACTCACCTATCAATACCTCTGGGATCTCGATTGTCACGTTTTTTGGCCGTAACGGGCCAGCGGGAAAACGCAAGGGAGTGAGCCTAAGTGCAACGAGGTATTACGATTTTCGCTATCTGTAACAACGCCGATAGCGGGCAAAAAAAAACCTGCGCATCTGCGCAGGCTGGTGTAAGTAAAGTGGTCAACGTGACGTTGACTCCACCTATCAATACCTCTGGGATAGCCAGAATATCAACCGGATCCGCGAACAAACCAGCGAACATTCGCAACAGCGCATCGCAAAGTGTAAGCAAAGGTTTGTATTTTCCTGCGCCGGTTTCAATTACCGATCGCGTCAATGTAAACAGGTCACCGATAAGCCCGCGCTGAATCACATTTGCGCCATTCCTTCGCCGCCGCGCCTTGAATCTGCCGCTCTTTCCCGTAACATAGCAGTATGTAAACGCTTACCCTAGAAAAGGCATGGTATGGCGACTATTAAGGATGTAGCCCGACTCGCAGGAGTCTCCGTCGCTACCGTCTCCCGCGTCATCAACAACTCTCCCAAAGCCAGCGAAGCTTCGCGTCAGTCCGTGGGCGCGGCGATGGAAACCCTGAACTATCACCCCAACGCGAACGCCCGGGCGCTAGCCCAGCAGTCAACGGAAACCGTCGGTCTGGTGGTGGGCGATGTCTCCGACCCCTTCTTCGGCGCAATGGTCAAAGCCGTCGAACAGGTGGCCTACCGCACCGGCAACTTTTTGCTGATTGGCAATGGCTACCACAACGTGCAGAAGGAGCGCCAGGCGATAGAGCAGCTGATCCGCCATCGCTGCGCGGCGTTGGTGGTGCACGCCAAAATGATCCCCGATGAGGAACTCGCCGGGCTGATGAAACAGATCCCGGGTATGGTGCTGATCAACCGCATCCTGCCCGGATATGAAACCCGCTGCGTCGCGCTGGACGACCGCTACGGCGCCTGGCTGGCGACCCGCCATTTGATCCAGCAGGGGCACACGCGTATCGGCTATCTGTGCTCAAACCACGATATCTCCGATGCGGAAGATCGGCTGCAGGGGTACTACGCGGCGCTGGAGGAGAGCGGCCTGCCGTGCAACGACCGGCTGGTCACGTTTGCCGAGCCGGATGAAAGCGGCGGCGAACAGGCGATGACCGAACTGCTTGGCCGCGGTCGCCACTTTAGCGCCGTCGCCTGCTATAACGACTCGATGGCCGCCGGCGCGATGGGGGTGCTGAATGACAACGGCATCGACGTTCCGCGGGAGATTTCGCTGATTGGCTTCGACGATGTCCTGATTTCGCGCTATGTCCGCCCGCGGTTGACTACCGTCCGCTATCCGATCGTTACGATGGCGACCCAGGCGGCCGAGCTGGCTTTAGCCCTGGCGGAGCAGCGGCCGGCGCCGGAGATCACCCATCTGTTCAGCCCGACGCTGGTCCGTCGTCACTCGGTGGTCGCCCCGCAGGAAGGCGATAAGTCATAGCGATAGAGGTGCACGGCGGTGGCCGGGTAATCCAGTCCCTCGCCGATGTAGCGCCAGCCGAAGCGTTCATAGAAATCCCGGCAGGCGGAGTAGAGATAGAGCTCCCGAAAGCCCGCGCGGCGGGCATAATCGATCACATGCCGCTGCAGTTTTCCGGCCAGCCCCTGACCGCGGGCGGCGGGCGCGACGTACAGCGCCGCCAGCCAGGGAAACAGATCCTGGCGGCTGATCAAATCGCAGCGCCAGAGGCCAATCGTGCCGAGCAACTGCTCGCCTTCCACGGCAATAAAGGTCAACGGCAGCGCCTCCGCCGTCTGGCTATGCTGCACGATGCTGGCGAAGAATTGCCGCGGCAGCGTCTCGCCGCCAAAGGCCTGCCACAGCCAGTCGGTCACCTGCGGGGCATACTGCGGCGCAGCGTACAGCGGCAGGATCGTCATACCAGCTTCCCCTGAAAAATCGGCACTGAGTCGAACAGATAGCCGTCAAAGTCGGGGGCGTCCTCATCGGACAGCTCCAGCAGGCTGTTTTTGACGTTTTCCAGATGCTGCCACATCGCCTGCCAGGCGCCCATCACATCGCGACGCCGCAGCGCGGCGAGCAGGGTCTGCCGGTCGCCGAGCCATTTCAGCCGCCAGGCGCGGCTGGCAATATGCACATTGAACTGCTGCCACAGCGGGCTGCTGTCCATCTGCAGCCAGATCCGCTCTACCGTCGCCAACAGCATCTGGTTCTGCGTCGCCCCGGCGAGCACCAGATGGAACAGACGAGCGTTATCCTGCGCGGTGTCGTTGAGAGCGATTGCCCGCTGCTCCTGTTCAATAATCCGCTTTAGATTGTCGATATCGGCGCGGGTGGCCATTTTCGCGGCAAAGGCGGCGATGTTGCTCTCCAGCAGCTGGCGCGCCTGGAGAATTTCAAACGGGCCGACGTCGCTGCTGAGCAGCTGCTCCTCTTCGCTGTCGTTCTCGTGGGGAATGCGCATGACATACACCCCGGATCCCTGACGAATATCCACCGTCCCCTGCAGCTCCAGCATCAGCAGCGCTTCGCGCACGATGGTCCGGCTGACGCCATAGGTTTCGGCAATATGGCGTTCCGGCGGCAAACGCGACCCGACCGGGTAGCGCCCCTGCGCGATCTGGGCGCGCAGGTCATCACCAATCTCCTGATAGGGCTTCTTTTCCGGCGGAACTATCGCTTTTTCCACAAAATCACCTGTGCGTTACATGCCTGCGAGTCAAATACGCCGCTATCTTAGCAAATATTGCCCCCGGCTAGCGGTATTCATCATCGATATCCAGCACCAGTTCACGCCGTTCGCCCAGTTGACGAAACCAGTGCGCCGAGGCTTTGGGTCGCCGGGCGCGATGGTTTTGCAGATCGATTTCGATAAGCCCGTAGCGGTTTTTAAAGGCGTTCATCGGCGATACGTTGTCGGTAAACGCCCACAGCATATAGCCCTGGCAGTTGGCCCCTGCCTCGCGGGCGCGCAGGGTGTGCCACAGATGTTCGCTGATAAAACGAATGCGGTAGCTGTCATCGATGACGCCTTCGCGGTTACGGAACTGGCCTTCGTTTTCCACCCCCATCCCGCTCTCCGCCACGAACCACGGGATGTTGCGATAGTCATTTTTTATCCGCATCGCCATATCAAAGATGATTTGCGGGTAGATTTCCCAGCCGCGGGAGGCGTTCATCCGCCGGCCGGGCAGCTCAAACGGCTCATAATACCAGGCCGGATGGAACGGGGTATGCGGATGCCAGGCCCGCGACGGGGCTTTGACCCGGTGCGGGTAGTAAAGATTAATCCCCAGCTCATCGACGGTGTGCTCGCGGATAACCGCCAGATCCTCCTCGCTGGTCTCCCACGTCACCTGATGCTGCTCGAGCAGCGCGAGAAGCTCCGGCGGCCAGACGCCGTGCACCAGCGGGTCGAGGAACATGCGGTTGTAGAATAGATCGTAGATCTTCGCCGCGCGCAGGTCATGGGGGGCGCGTGAGCGTGGGTAGGTCACCTCCGGATTGAGGATGCAGCCGACGGTCCCGGGATAGCCGAGCTCGCGAAACCGCTTCACGACGCTGGCGGTCGCCAGCACCTTATGATAGTTCCACTGCATCCAGGTGCTGGTGTTCTGCTCATAGGGCCAGCGCAGAGCATCCAGATAGACCCGGGTCTGCACCACAATTGGCTCATTAAAGGTAAACCAGCGCGTCACCTTCGGGTGGTAGCGGGCAAACACCTTCTCCGCATAGCGCACAAACAGCTCAACCACCGTTTTCGACCCCCAGCCGCCATACTTTTCCAGCAGATAGCCGGGCAATTCATAATGCTCAAGGCAGATCATCGGCGTGATGCCGTTGGCCAGCAGCGCATCGAACAGCTGGTCGTAATAGGCCGCATACTCCTCATCCACCGTGACGTTTTCATAGTCGGTCAGAAAGCGCGACCAGTTGATTGAGGTGCGGTAGTGGGTCAGCCCGGCCAGCTTCATCAGCTGCACATCTTCCTGAAAGCGGTTGATAAAATCGGTGGCCACCGCCGGGCCATAGCCGTTATGCCAGACGTGGCGATCGTTTTTGTACCAGAGATCGGGCCATGAGTCCTGCCCTGGTTTTTTCCCGCTCCAGCCTTCGGTCTGCCAGGCGGAAGCCGCCGCGCCAAGGATAAAATCATCGGGAATGGTCATCCGTACGGTAGTCATAGGCTCCTCAGACAGGGTTGGCGGTTTGTTGATTGTCTACCTGACGCTGCGCGGCATCGGCACGGCGGGAGGCGATTTTGACGAAAGGCAGATAGATAAGCACCGCGACGACGATGCAGATAAGCTGGGTCACCACCGCCCCCATCGAGCCGGCGGTGGGGAGCCAGGCGTTGATCAGCGGCGG
>NZ_GL882842.1:66371-86614 GCF_000195655.1 Klebsiella sp. MS 92-3 | reverse complement strand
GGTCAGGGTGGCGAAATAGCCGATGCTGCCGGTCACCAGCGGGGTGATGATAAACGGGATGGCGAGGATCGGGTTAAGCATGATCGGCATCCCGAAGATCACCGGCTCGTTAATATTGAACAGCCCCGGGCCTATCGACAGCTTGGCGATCTCTTTCATCTCTTTGCGCCTGGTGGCGATCATCACCGCAATCAGCAGGCCGATGGTCAGCCCCGAGCCGCCGATGCTCATGTAGACATCCCAGAAGGGCATCGTGATGATGTTCGGTACCTCTTTCCCCTGCTCAAAAGCGCTCATATTGACAGTGATCGCTCCCAGCAGCAGCGGCTCGCGGATCGGCTTGATCATCTGGTTGCCGTGAATGCCGATCACCCAGAACAGCTGGGCGACGAACATCAGCAGCAGGATCCCCGGCAGGCTCTGCACCACCCGCTCCAGCGGCTGCTGCACCACCTGGTAGACCGCATCGTAGAGATACATTCCCGTCAGCTGGTGAAAGAGAAAACCAAAGGTGGCGATCGCGGTGGTGGTGATGATCGCCGGGATCAGCGCGGAAAAAGAGGCAGAGACGTTCGGCGGCACGGTATCCGGCATTTTGATCTTCAGTCCCTTGCGCCCTTCCAGCCAGCAGTAAATCTCCACTGACAGAATGGCGATGAACATCCCAAGGAACAGACTGCGGGTATCGGAAAACTGGCGCAGCAGGACATCTTTCACCACGTGCATCTGGCCATCGACCATCATCTCCACCGTGGTCGGCGTGACGCAGATAAAGCAGATCACCGCCAACAGGCCGGGAAACAGGCTTTTGATGCCGTTGATTCGCCCCAGCTCAATACCGATCAGAAACACGGCGCCGATATTGAGGAAGTTGAGCGTAGCGTAGTTAAGCGCGCTGGTGATCGGCTTCAGCGCCGCAAGAAAGGAGAGCGAGGAAAAGCTGGCGAGCCCATTCTTCGGATCCAGCACCATATTGGAGATCAGCACCGAAAAGGCCCCGACGATGATCACCGGCATCAGGGTAATAAACGCCGATTTGATCGCCATAATGTAGCGATAGCTGTTGAATGTCGTCGCGAAACGCCCCAGCGCGTCGATCAGTTTGTCCTGTAATGCCATAAAAGAGTACCTCAGAGTAAAGGGCTTATTGCGGCCAGGTGAACAGCCAGAGACTTTTGGCATACCAAAACATAGTCGCCAGGCAAAAATAGTTCTGTGACAGCGCTCGCAACGCGCACAGTGGTATCCCAAATATCCGATAAAATCGACATTGGCATACCAGAGTCTGTCGGCTCGTCAGTTCCTGCCAAAAGCGTGATCGCGATGGTTTTTCCGCCCCGCCCCGTCGATATGTCCCTTTTCGGTCTGTGATAAACTGCGCTTTACCACGTGAAATCAGGAATCGATGAATGGCTACAATGCTGGATGTCTCAATTCGCGCAGGCGTCTCGAAAGCGACGGTTTCCCGCGTGTTGAACGGCACAGGTCAGGTGAAAGAGAGCACCCGCCAACAGGTCTTTAAAGCGATGGAAGAGCTGGGCTACCGGCCCAATTTCCTTGCCCGCTCGCTGGCCAATCAGACCAGCAATAGTATCGGGCTGGTCGTCTCCACCTTCGACGGCTTCTACTTTGGCCGTCTGCTGCAGCAGGCGTCACGCCAGACCGAAGCCTGGGGAAAGCAGCTTATCGTCACCGACGGCCATGATACGCCGGAGCGCGAAGAGGAAGCGGTGCAGATGCTCGCCGACCGGCAGTGCGATGCGATCATCCTCTATACCCGGCACATGAGCGAGAAGGCGATCATGTCGCTGATTAACTCGATCGCCATGCCGCTGGTGGTGATTAACCGCGATGTGGCGCAGGCCCGCGAACGCTGCGTGTTCTTCGAACAGCAGGAAGCCGCCTTCCAGGCCGTGGAGTATCTGATTACCCAGGGCCACCGCGATATCGCCTGCATCACCGTCCCGATGCATACCCCTACCGGCCAGGCTCGCCTGCAGGGCTACCGCAACGCGCTGATAAAACATGGTATTGAGTGGGATCCGAGCCGGGTGAAGTATGGGGACTCGACAATGACCCGCGGCTACGAACTGTGCCGGGAACTGCTGGACGAGAAAGCCCGCTTCAGCGCGCTGTTTTCCTGTAACGATGATATGGCGCTGGGGGCGTCAAAGGCGCTGCATCAGGCGGGGCTGCGTATTCCACAGGATGTGTCGCTGTTTGGCTTCGACGATGCGCCAAGCGCGAAATGGCTGGAGCCGGGGCTGTCGACAGTTTATCTGCCGATCGACAACATGATCACTACGGCTATCGACCAGGCGATCAAGCTTGCCAATCAGCAGCCGATAGAAACGATCCCGCCGTTTACCGGCACGCTGGTGCTTCGCGAGTCGGTGACGACGGGACCTTTTTTTAAATAAGCTCTAAGGCCAGCAGCTCCTGGATGGTCTGGCGACGGCGGATCAGCCGCGCCTTGCCGCCATCAAACAGCACCTCCGGCAGCAGCGGACGGCTGTTATAGTTGGATGACATCGAAGCCCCGTAGGCGCCGGTGTCATGGAGCACCAGATAATCCCCAGGCGCTCCCGCCGGCAGCAGGCGGGTCTCGACTTTGCCCCCCTCCTGCTGGGTAAAGACATCCCCGGATTCGCACAGCGGCCCGGCCACCACGGTTTCGACCTGCGGCGCGGCGCTGAGATCCCGGCCATCCCCCGCCAGAGCGGTGATATGGTGATAGCTACCGTACATTGCCGGGCGCATCAGGTCGTTAAAGCCGGCGTCAATCAGCACGAAGTGACGGCTGCCCATCTCTTTCACGCTGCGCACCTGCGACACCAGCACGCCGGACTCGGCCACCAGGAAGCGTCCTGGCTCAATCTCCAGTTTCACCGGGTGCCCCAGATGGGCCGCGATCTGCTCCCGGGCGCGGTTCCACAGGCCATAATAGTGGGCGGTGTCGATGGCCTCTTCACCTTCGCGGTAAGGAATCGACAGACCGCCGCCGGCGGAGATGGCCTGCAGATCCTGGCCAAAGTCGACGACCTGGCGCACCATCGCGCCGCACACCTGCTCCAGGTGACCATAGTCAACGCCAGAGCCGATATGCATATGGATCCCGACCAGCTGCAGCTGATAGCGACGCATCACTTCCAGCGCCGCCGGCAGGTGGCTGTACCAGATGCCATGCTTGCTATTCTCACCGCCGGTATTGGTTTTCTGGCTGTGGCCGTGACCAAATCCCGGGTTGACGCGCAGCCAGACGCGATGGCCCGGCGACACCTCGCCCAGCTGGCTCAGCATGTCGATCGAGCCGGCGTTCACCGGGATCTGTAACGCCTTCACCCGATCGAGGGTGGCGTCGTCGATCAGATCGGCGGTGAAGACGATATCCTCGGGATTCTGCTGCGGATCGTAGCCTGCCGCCAGCGCCCGCTCGATCTCCCCCAGCGACACCGAGTCCACCTTCACCCCCTGCTCACGCATCAGACGCAGAATATGAATGTTAGAGCAGGCTTTTTGCGCAAAACGCACCACGTCGAACTGGCTGAGCTGGGCTATCTGGCGGCGAATAATCTGCGCATCATAGACCCAGACCGGGCAGCCAAATTCCGCCGGCAGGCGCAGCAGGTTGTCCGCGGTCAGGTCAGTATCGGTGGCGTAAAGCGAGTGTGGCATAAGAACTCCGGTGCAGTGCGTGTGTTGGTCGCTGTTTTTTCTGATTACGCCACAGTGACAGACGAATAAAAAATATCGTTTTATCGCGACTCTATGCAAAAATGATATGGTTCCAGCCGAGCCTCACGGAGACCGCATGCCAGCCGTCAATTTGCGTCATATCGAAATCTTTCACGCGGTGATGACCACCGGCAACCTGACCGAAGCGGCGCGGATGCTGCACACCTCGCAACCCACCGTCAGCCGCGAGCTGGCGCGCTTTGAGAAGGTGCTCGGCCTGCAGCTGTTTGAGCGGACCCGCGGTCGCCTGCAGCCGACGGTGCAGGGCCTGCGTTTGTTTGAGGAGGTTCAGCGCTCCTGGTATGGCCTGGACCGTATCGTCAGCGCCGCCGAGAGCCTGCGCGAGTTCCGCCAGGGCGAGCTGTCGATCGCCTGTCTGCCGGTGTTTTCCCAGTCCTTTCTGCCGCTGCTGTTGCCGCCGTTTCTCGCTCGCTACCCGGAGGTCAGTCTGCAGATCGTCCCCCAGGAGTCGCCACTGCTGGAGGAGTGGCTCTCCGCCCAGCGCCATGACCTTGGCCTGACGGAGACCCTGCATACCCCCGCGGGCACCGAACGCACCCCGCTGCTGACGCTGAATGAAGTCTGCGTGCTGCCCGCCGGCCATCCGCTGGCGGCGCAGGCGACACTGACCCCCGCCGATTTTCAGGGCGAAAACTACATCAGCCTGTCGCGCACCGACAGCTATCGCCAGCTGCTCGACGCCCTGTTCCTTGAGCATCAGGTTAAACGGCGGATGGTGGTCGAAACCCACAGCGCGGCCTCGATCTGCGCCATGGTGCGCGCCGGCGCCGGGATCTCGGTGGTGAATCCGTTAACCGCCCTGGACTATGCCGATAGCGGCGTGGTGGTGCGCCGCTTCAGCGTCGAGGTGCCGTTTACCGTCAGCCTGATCCGCCCCCTCCACCGCCCGCGCTCGGCGCTGGTCGACGCCTTTGTTGCCCACCTGCAGCAGAGTCTGCCGCAGATCCTCACGCCGCTGGCGTCGGTCCTGCAGAGAGCATAAAGTTGACCGCGTCTTCCGCGTGGATCGCCGCGGTGTCAAAGACCGGCAGCGGGCTGAGCTCGGCAGGCACCAGCAGGCCAATCTCCGTACAGCCGAAAATAACCCCTTCCGCCCCCTGCTCCGCCAGGGCGGCGATCGTCTGCAGATAATAATCCCGCGACGCCTCGCTGAAGGTGCCGAGACAAAGTTCGTCGAAGATGATCTGATTGATCTGCGCCCGATCGTCAGCCTCAGGGATCAGCGTCTCGATGGCAAACTGCTCCTGCAGACGACCGCGGTAAAAGGTCTGCTCCATGGTATAGCGGGTGCCCAGCAGCGCGACCCGGCGCTGACCTTTGGCGGCAATCGCCCGTCCGGTGGCATCGGCAATATGCAGGAAGGGAACCTGGCAGCGGGCGGCGATGGCATCTGCGACTTTATGCATGGTGTTGGTGCACAGGACAATGCCTTCGGCCCCCGCCTGCTGCAGCCCGACCGCAGCCTCAGCAAGGATCTCTCCGGCGCGATCCCAGTCGCCGGCGGACTGGCAGGCTTCGATGTCGTGAAAATCGACGCTGTGCAGCACCAGGCTGGCAGAGTGCAGGCCGCCCAGTCGCGCCTTAACGCCCTCATTGATCAACCGATAATAGGGGATCGTGGACTCCCAGCTCATGCCGCCTAACAGGCCAATGGTTTTCATCTTCTGCTCCTTATGTCGTTTCTGCCAGTGAAGCAAACTTGTGATCAACTTTCCACTTCTCTGGCCGCGTATTTCTTTTTCATGAAGAGTGGGATAAGTTAAATGAAACAATGTTTCACTTTAACAACAGGACTGCCCGATGTTTATTTTCCATAAAGACACCCCCCTTGAAGCCCTCGGCAATGGCGTAACCCGCCGCATTCTGGCCCACGACGGCAAAATGATGGCCGTGGAGGTGAATTTTGCCGCCGGCGCCGTCGGCCCGATGCATAACCATCCTCACGAACAGCTCACCTATGTGCTTTCCGGCGAGTTCGAGTTCACCATCGGCGAGGAGACGCGCGTCGTCAGCGCCGGCGATACGTTGTATAAGCGGCCGGGGATTATGCACGGTTGCGTCTGCCTGCAGCCCGGCACGCTGCTCGATACCTTTACTCCCATTCGCGAAGATTTTCTTGAAGGCTAATCCATAACGGGGGCGTTCGCCGTCCCCGGTTACTGCCCGGCGCCCTTCAATAAAAAGATGCTGTCACAATCATTATCCTGGTAATAATATTTCCCGCTCAGTTAAGCCTAATTTTTCATTCCTTTCAGGCGCCCTTTACGGCCAAAATGCTTACCACCTCACCTTTTTGAAACATCGTTTCGACTTTGATCACATTTCCATCCTGATCTGCATGACGCAGAAACAAATCGCAATAAAATGAAATTAAAACGATGTTTTATAAAAAACAGTTCAGCATAAAAAAAGGGGCTGTCAGCCCTTACCTGCTAGACCAGTTAAAGAATAACCCATTAATTAACAAGGACATGTTAAGCAGAGGAAGCGTTCAGACATTTTTGCGTTGTCAGGCGTAAAAGGCCGACAGCGCGGCGTCACCGGATCCGTATTACAACTCGTAAGCCAGGTAGGTATGTATGAATGAAAACAAGCTGCTGGGATTGGCATGGATATCGCCCTATATCATCGGGCTGATCGTCTTTACCGCTTTTCCCTTTGTTTCATCTTTCTTTCTCAGTTTTACCGAGTACGACTTGATGAGCCCGCCGGTATTTAACGGCATCGAAAACTATCGCTATATGTTGACCGAGGATAGCCTGTTCTGGAAATCGATGGGGGTGACCTTTGCCTACGTCTTTTTAACCATCCCCTTAAAACTGGCTTTCGCCCTCGGCATTGCTTTTGTGCTCAATTTCAAACTGCGCGGCATCGGCTTTTTCCGCACCGCCTATTACATCCCGTCGATCCTTGGCAGCTCGGTGGCGATTGCCGTGCTGTGGCGCGCCCTGTTCGCCATTGACGGCCTGCTGAACAGTTTTCTCGCCGTCTTTGGCATCGATGCCATCAACTGGCTGGGGGAACCCTCCCTGGCGCTGATGTCGGTCACCCTGCTGCGCGTCTGGCAGTTTGGCTCCGCGATGGTCATCTTCCTCGCCGCGCTGCAGAACGTTCCGCAGTCGCAGTATGAGGCGGCAATGATTGACGGCGCCTCAAAGTGGCAGATGTTCATGAAGGTCACCGTGCCGCTGATCACCCCGGTGATTTTCTTCAACTTTATTATGCAGACCACCCAGGCGTTCCAGGAGTTTACCGGCCCGTACGTGATAACCGGCGGCGGTCCGACCTATTACACCTACCTGTTCTCACTCTATATCTACGATACCGCCTTTAAGTACTTCGACATGGGCTATGGCGCCGCGCTGGCGTGGGTGCTGTTCCTCGTCGTGGCGGTCTTTGCGTCGATCGCCTTTAAGTCATCGAAATACTGGGTCTTCTACTCCGCCGATAAGGGAGGCAAAAATGGCTGATATTCAACAGATGGCGCCGGTGATGAGCGACGCCGATCGTGAGGTCGCCCGTACGCTGCGCCGGGAAAAGGTGAGCCGGGTGGTGCGCTACGTCGTGCTGATATTCGTCGGCCTGCTGATGCTCTACCCGCTGGCGTGGATGTTCTCCGCCTCGTTCAAGCCGAACCATGAGATCTTCACCACCCTCGGGCTGTGGCCTGCCCACGCCACCTGGGACGGGTTTATCAACGGCTGGAAGACCGGCACCGAATACCATTTCGGCCACTATATGCTGAACACCTTTAAGTATGTGATCCCGAAAGTGGTGTTAACGATCATTTCCTCCACCATCGTGGCGTACGGCTTCGCACGCTTTGAGATCCCGTGGAAGAAGTTCTGGTTCGCAACGCTTATCACCACCATGTTGCTGCCGAGCACCGTCCTGCTGATCCCGCAGTACCTGATGTTCCGCGAAATGGGGATGCTGAACAGCTATCTGCCGCTGTACCTGCCGCTGGCCTTCGCCACCCAGGGATTCTTCGTCTTCATGCTGATCCAGTTTCTGCGCGGCGTGCCGCGCGATATGGAAGAGGCGGCGCAGATCGACGGCTGCAACTCCATCCAGGTGCTGTGGTATGTGGTGGTGCCGATCCTCAAGCCGGCCATTATCTCGGTGGCGCTGTTCCAGTTTATGTGGTCGATGAACGACTTTATCGGTCCGCTGATCTACGTCTACAGCGTCGATAAGTATCCCATCGCGCTGGCGCTAAAAATGTCTATCGACGTCACGGAAGGCGCGCCGTGGAACGAAATTCTGGCAATGGCGAGCATCTCTATTCTGCCGTCCATCATTGTCTTCTTCCTGGCTCAACGCTACTTCGTGCAGGGCGTGACCAGCAGCGGAATCAAAGGTTAAGAGGGAAATATCATGGCTGAAGTGATTTTCAACAAACTGGAAAAAGTCTACTCCAACGGGTTTAAAGCGGTGCATGGTATCGACCTGAAGATTGCCGATGGCGAATTTATGGTGATCGTCGGCCCCTCCGGCTGCGCCAAATCGACCACCCTGCGCATGCTGGCGGGCCTGGAGACCATCAGCGGCGGCGAGGTGCGGATTGGGGACAAAATCGTCAACAACCTGGCGCCTAAATCCCGTGGCATCGCGATGGTGTTCCAGAACTACGCCCTCTATCCGCATATGACGGTGCGCGAAAACCTCGCCTTTGGCCTGAAGCTGAGCAAGCTGCCGAAGGCGCAAATCGACAGACAGGTGGAAGAAGCGGCGAAAATTCTCGAACTGGAAGAACTGCTCGATCGCCTGCCGCGCCAGCTCTCCGGCGGCCAGGCGCAGCGCGTGGCGGTGGGCCGGGCGATCGTCAAAAAACCGGACGTCTTCCTGTTCGACGAACCGCTCTCGAACCTTGACGCCAAGCTGCGCGCCTCGATGCGGATCCGCATTTCCGATCTGCATAAGCAGTTGAAAAAATCTGGCAAACCGGCGACCACCGTCTACGTCACCCACGATCAGACGGAAGCGATGACCATGGGCGACCGCATCTGCGTGATGAAGCTCGGCCACATTATGCAGGTTGATACCCCGGACAATCTCTACCACCAGCCGAAAAATATGTTTGTCGCCGGGTTTATCGGCGCGCCGGAGATGAATATTCGTCCCAGCCAGCTGGTTGAGCACGGTGGTCGCCTGCATTTGACGCTGGGCGATCAGCGGCTGCCGCTCAACGATCGGCTGCAAAGCAAAGTTGAAACCCATAAGAATCAGCAGGTGTTCTTTGGCGTGCGCCCGGAGTTTGTCTCTCTCTCCGATGAACCGTTTGCCGAAGGTTCCTGCGCGGGTGAAATGGTACGCGTAGAAAACATGGGACATGAATTCTTTGTTTATCTCAGGGTTGCTGATTATGAGCTGACCGCCCGCGTGCCGTCGGACGATGCGAAGCCGATGATTGCCAAGGGACTGAATCGAAAAGTCTATTTCACCTTTGATCTCAACAAGTGTCACATCTTTGACGCCAAAACCGAACAGAACCTCTCTCTGTGAACCCTGGAGCATAACAATGAAAAACGTGCTGATAAGCGCCACCCTCTCCGCCACCCTGGGCCTTAGCGCCTTCTCTTCGCTAGCGCAGGATGTCGACCTGCGTATGTCCTGGTGGGGGGGCAACGGCCGCCATCAGGTCACCCTCAAGGCGCTGGAGGAATTCCACAAACAACATCCCGACATCAACGTCAAAGCAGAATACACCGGCTGGGACGGCCATCTTTCACGCCTGACCACCCAGATTGCCGGCGGTACCGAGCCTGACGTGATGCAGACCAACTGGAACTGGCTGCCGATCTTTTCGAAAAATGGCGATGGCTTTTACGATCTGAATGCCCTGAAAGACGAGATCGACCTCAGCCAGTTCGACGCCAAAGAACTGCAGTCCACCACGGTCAACGGCAAGCTTAACGGTATTCCAATTTCCGTCACCGCCCGCGTCTTCTACTTTAACGACGAAGCATGGAAAAAGGCGGGCATCCCCTTCCCGAAAACCTGGGATGAACTCATGGCGGCGGGAAAAACTTTCGAAAGCAAGCTCGGGAAACAGTACTACCCGGTGGTGCTCGAACACCAGGACGTGCTGGCCCTGCTCAACTCTTATATGGTGCAAAAATACAATCAGCCGGCCATCGATGAGAAAGGGCGAAAATTCTCCT
Source organism: Klebsiella sp. MS 92-3 (assembly GCF_000195655.1). NCBI lineage: Bacteria > Pseudomonadati > Pseudomonadota > Gammaproteobacteria > Enterobacterales > Enterobacteriaceae > Klebsiella > Klebsiella sp. MS 92-3. Next base: position 76,694 of record NZ_GL882842.1, on the reverse strand, counting down.
ACAGCAAAGCGCAGTGGGCGGATTTCTTCGGTATGTATAAGAAGCTTATCGACAGCCATGTGATGCCGGACACCCGCTACTATGCCTCCTTCGGCAAGAGCAACATGTACGAAATGAAGCCGTGGATCCAGGGCGAATGGGGCGGGACCTACATGTGGAACTCCACCATCAACAAATATTCCGATAACCTGAAGCCGCCGGCGAAGCTGGTGCTGGGGGAATACCCGATGCTGCCGGGCGCCACCGATGCCGGACTGTTCTTCAAGCCCGCGCAAATGTTGTCGATTGGCAAATCGACGAAAAACCCGCAGGCGGCGGCGAAAGTGATTAACTTCCTGCTGAATAGCAAAGAAGGGGTGGATATTCTTGGACTGGAGCGCGGCGTGCCGCTGAGTAAAGCGGCGGTCACCTACCTGACCGAGGATGGGGTAATCAAAGCCGACGATCCGGCGGTGTCCGGCCTGAAGCTGGCGCAATCCCTGCCCACCGCTCTGCCGGTCTCCCCGTACTTCGACGATCCGCAGATCGTCGCCCAGTTCGGCACCACCCTGCAGTACATCGACTACGGTAAAAAGTCGGTGGAAGAAGCGGCCGAGGACTTCCAGCGCCAGACCGACCGCATTCTGCGCCGCGCGATGCGCTAACCTGCCCGCCTGAACTCTCCCGTGGCGTCCGCCGCGGGAGAGCCTGCCTGCGTATCCTGTCAGAAGAAATATTTAAAGCGCACCCGGGCGCCGTAGCGTTCATCGGGATTCCCGCTCTTCGCTGCCGTGGAATCGAGCCACGAGGCATAGGCGCCAAGGTAAATATTGAAGTTCGGCATCGCCATGATATTCGGCAACTGCCAGGAGGTGTGCAGGGTATGGATGTCATAGCGCCCCGGCGCCAGGATAGCGCAATCGCCATCGCATTCGCTGGTCACCCCGGCCATATTGAACTGGTCGATTTTATTGTGCGCATAGATATAGCCCAGCTCCACGCGATGCCAAAGGGCGTTGATCCCGGCGCTGAAGTCGGTTTCGTCCGCCGCGTCCAGCAGGGCGGTACTCAGATTAACCACCGCCCCATCCTGCGGATCGCTTTTCAGGGTGTTCCAGCTCATGGTCAGCCCGTAGCCGGTGCGGTTTGACTGGTCGACCCAGCGTCCGCTCTGGCTCTGATAGCCGTAAGCATTGTTGACGAGATTGCTCTCTATCGCCGCGGCCGCCGACCAGGCGCCGGACTGCCACGCCGCCACCGGCCGCACGTACACCACATTTTTGCGGTTTTCCAGCGCGTTACCATGATAGTTCTGATCGACAAACAGCGAACTGCCGTCCTCCACCAGGGTGTTAACTTCGAAATACCAGTTATCCACCGTTTTGCTAAACAGAAGGTTACCGCCGCTGCTGCTGCGCCCGCGCCCCTCTTTCATCATGTAAATATAGCCATAGCCATCGGAATAGAGATCGTTGGCGGTATTACCTGAATATTCAATAAAGGTATCCTGATTCAGCGGGAACATATCCCAGGCTTCAAAGCGGCCTATTTTTATTTTCCAGTCATCCTGCTGGCCGAAGAAAAATACCGCATCATCAAGATTCATTTTGCCATCCATATCCGCCAGAGGCTGCACGCTGAATCCGGCATATTGCCCGTCGGCGCCATTCCGTCTGCCATCGAAACCCAGCAGAATACGACCGTTAATATCCCAGCGCTCTTTATCGCCGGGCGCCCAGCTTTTATTCGCGCTGGTTTTGACCGACGTCAGACTGCCGGTGCGACTGGCGCCATCGAGGTTAAATTCGACGTCGCCATAAAATTTTAATTCGCCATTGTCATTTAGCTGCAAACGCGGCGAAGCAGGCACCGCGCGGGCGACCGTCGCGGCCTGCTGCTGGCCTTTCAGCGTCTTAATTTCCGCCTCTGCGCTGGCGGCGCGCGCCTCCGTCGCCTTTAGCCGCTGCTCCATTTGCGCCAGTCGCTCCTCCAGCGATAACGGCGCCTGCGCCATAACGGATGGCAGATACAGAGACGTCAGAAAACACCCGACCCAGATTTTATTCATCGGTAAACCCTTTTATTATGGAATGAACTGAATTTTTTATTAATGGGTAACGCACGACGATGCAGGCAATAATAACCCGCCCATCGTCAAAGACGGGTTATTAACGACAACAGCCTTATTATTATTCGAGCTGCCAGGCGCCGGCTTCGTTTAATGCCGCCGAGCCGCTCCAGGCAAATAACGCTAATTCACGGCGGGGAGCCTGCGGATAGATACGGCTGCTCAGGCAAGCTTCGCCGTCATTGACAAAAACCTCCACCGAAGAGCTATCGAAAAATATTCGCAGGTTGAGATCCGCCCCGGCGGTCAACGGCACGCTGCGCGTTCCGCACAGGCCATACTGCGGATAATGCCGCTCCAGCACCAGACGCTGCTGTTGGGCATCCACGTAGATGCGCAGGCCATCGCCAAAGCGCAGACCATACTGCTCGGCGCTGCTGCGGGCGCAGTCCCAGCGCAGATTCACCTCCATCGCCTCGCAGTTGTCGACCATCGTCGTCTGCTGGTTGTTCAGGGTGCTGACCGGCCACGGGAACCAGGCGCCGCGCAGGCTCTCCACTTCTTTCGCCGGGCGCATCTGCAGGCGGTCATCCGCACTCAGGCTCAGCTCGCGCGGCAAGGAGAGCATGCCCGCCCAGCCGTCCTGCTGCTCCGGCAGCGGCGATTCCCACATATCCAGCCAGCCAATCACGATCCGCCGGCCATCGGGGGTGGCGAAGCTTTGCGGGGCATAGAAATCGTGGCCGTTATCCATCTCCCGGAATTCGCCATGGCGAATAAAACGCTGGCCTGGCTGCCACTCGCCGATCAGATAGCCGCTCTGGAACAGATTACGGTTGTTGAACCCCGCGGCCTGCATCCCCTGTGGGGAAAACATCAGAACGCGTTTGCCGTTGAGGGTGAAGAAGTCCGGGCACTCCCACATATAGCCCATGGTGCTTTCCGCTTCATCCAGCACCCCCGCGTCCTGCCACTGGCGCAGATCGGCTGAACGGTACAGCCGCACCTGGCCGGTATCGCCTTCGCGCGCGCCGACGATCATGTACCAGCTGTCTCCCTCCCGCCAGACCTTCGGGTCGCGGAAATGGTGCATGCCCGGCGGGGTGTCGACCACCATCCCCTGGCGCTCGAAGTGGATCCCGTCCCGGCTGGTGGCCAGGCACTGTACCTGATACAGATTGGCTTCGTCGCCAGGGTCGCCGTGGAATTTATGCCCGGTGTAAATCAGCGCCAGGGTATCGCCATCGACCACCGCCGAGCCGGAGAAGCAGCCGTCTTTATCCTCCGGCCCCTCCGGCGCCAGGGCCACCGGCAGATGCTCCCAGTGCACCAGATCCTTGCTCCGCGCATGCCCCCAGTGCATCGGCCCCCACTGGGTGGAGTACGGGTGATGTTGATAAAAAGCATGGTACCAGCCGTCGAACCACACCAGACCGTTTGGGTCGTTGATCCACCCGGCGCGGGCCGCCAGGTGATAGTGCGGATACCAGCGCAGATTGAGCGCCTGGCGTTGTGTCTGGAGTACCTGTTCAGCCCGGGAGATTGTGTAAGTCATCGTTTTCACTCTTTTTGATTCAGATAGCGGTAGGTTGCGACATCAGCGGATCGGCGGAGGATTTGCCGGAGCGCAACAAGAAGATGGAAATAAAGGTGGTGCAGAACACCAGCAGGCCCATGATCAGATAGGACTGGGCGAAGCCATATTTTTCATAGCTGTAGCCCGCCAGCGGCGACAATACGCTGGCGATAATCGAGCTGGTGCAGGCGAAGCCCACCAGATAGAGGGTGGAGGAGAGACGTTTATCGAAGTTGAGGCTGTTGTACTTAAAGATAGCCACCAGCAGTATCGGCAACTCCACCGCGTGCAGCAGTTTGGTGATGGAGATCAGCAGCGGCCCCTCCACCAGACCGGAGGCCACCATGCGCATCGCCATCACCATGCCGGCGAAAATCAGACCGTTTTTGGCGCCGATGCGGTTCACCAGCCACGGCGCGCAGAACATGCCGGCCGCCTCGAGGAACACCTGGAAGGAGTTGAGGTAGCCATACATCTCATTGCCTTCCTGCAGGGTCGCGAACTGCGATGAGAAATAGACCGGGAACTGCTGGTCATAGACGCCGTAAATGCAGGTGCCGATGACGAAGAAGACCAGCGCCCAAAAGCGCGGCAGCGTCAGCAGGCGCAGCGCATCTTCGAGGGTCACCTTACCGCCCGATACCGCCTCCTGCATCGCATGCGGCGCCGAGGAGACCCGCAGCCGCGCCAACAGGATAAAGAACACCAGCCCGGAACAGCTGGCGACGAGGAAGTTTAGCTGCGGATTGATGTTAAACAGCAGGCCGGCGAAGAAGGTGGCCACCGCCCAGCCCAGCGAGCCCCACATCCGCGCCCTGCCGAATTCAAACTGGCTCTGACGCGCCACCCTCTCGGTGTAAGATTCCAGCACGCCGATGCCGCCGTTAAAGGTCAAACCGATATAGATCCCGCCAAAGATGCTGCCCAACAGGACGTTGATTTTCAGCAGGTGGCCGAACAGCAGATACGCCGGACCAGAGAGGATCAGCAGCGCGGTGATATACCAGAGCAGATGTTTGCGCAGCCCCAGCTTGTCCTGGATAAATCCATAGCAAACTTGCGCAAACAGCGCGGAAACCGACAGTACGGCATAGATAATACCGGTATCGCCTGCCTTCAGCCCAACCTCCTGGTGAAGCCAGATAGAGAGCAAGGAGCCGGATGACGACCAGGTCACGAAAAAGAAAAACAGTAAGGCACTGAGCAACGGGTAGCTGTGTGAGTGAGGCGCTTTCATCATGACATTCTCGTGTTAGAGGAATGCAATTATGGTAACGTTAACAAAAAACAAAACGCAGGTGGATTCGCTGCGATATATGATGTTAATCACAAAAGTTAACGTTAACATAATGAAGATGCGATCGCGATCAAAAATCAACCGCAACATAGCTCACGACGGCGATAGCAGAAAATCGTTTCACTCTTTTACATCAGCGACTTAGTTGTATAGCCTGTACTCTGCGGCAATGGCGGAGGAAAAAATGGCGTCCCTGAAAGATGTAGCAAAACTGGCGAATGTATCTCTGATGACCGTCTCACGGGCGCTGAACACCCCGGAGCGGCTGAAGCCTGAGACGCTGGCCCGCGTGCAGGCCGCCATCGCCGAAACCAACTACGTCCCCGACCTGTCGGCGAAGAAGATCCGCGGGGCGCGCGCAACCCCCAGCACCATCGGCGTGCTGGCGCTGGATACCGTGACCACGCCCTTTTCGGTGGAGATCACCCTCTCGATCGAAGAGACGGCCCGCGCCCACGGCTGGAACAGCTTTGTGGTCAATATGTTTTCTGACGATCGTCCGGAAGCGGTGGTCGACCTGCTCCTCTCCCATCGTCCGGACGGCATTATCTTTACCACCATGGGCCTGCGCCAGGTACCACTGCCGGAAAAACTGCTGACTCTGCCCTGCGTGCTGGCCAACTGCGAAAGCCTCAGCCAGCCGGTGGCCAGCTATATCCCGGACGATGAACAGGGGCAGTACGACGCGGTGAAAGCCCTGCTTGCCGCTGGCTATCGTCGTCCGCTGTGCCTGCACTTACCCGCCAGCCAGCCGGCGACGATCCGCCGCCGCCGGGGGCTGGAGCGCGCCTGCCGGGAGGCCGGTATCGAACCGGACCATCTGAGCCATTCGTATATGGGCCAGGGCGATGAGCATTACCACGATATCCCGGCGGTGGTGCTGGCGCATATCCGCGAGGGTAAACCTGGCTTTGACTCAGTGATCTGCGGCAACGATCGCATCGCGTTTATGGTCTATCAGACGCTGCTGGGCCAGGGGTTACGCATTCCACAGGACGTGGCGGTCGTGGGATACGACAACATGGTGGGCATTGGCGATCTGTTTCTACCGCCGCTCTCCACAGTGCAACTGCCGCATTATGACATCGGGCGCCTGAGCGCCCTGCATATCATTCACGGCGACAACCATCGGGAGACGCGCAAAGTCGCCAGCCCGTGGTTGCCGCGCGCCTCACATTAACGATTACCGATGTTGCGCAGCTTCTCGCCCGCCATCAGGTTGCGCTCAATGTGCTCGAGGGTGACATTCTTGGTTTCCGGGATCAGCCAGAAGGTGATGCCGATAAAGGCCACGTTGAGCGCCGTGTAGAGCCAGAAGGTGCCGGCGGCGCCAATCGCGTCAAGCAGCGTCAGGAAAGTGGCGCCGATGATCATGTTCGACACCCAGTTGGTGGTGGTCGAGCAGGTGATACCGAAGTCGCGGCATTTTAGCGGCTGGATCTCGGAGCAGAGGATCCACACCACCGGCGCCGCGCTCATCGCATACCCGGCAATACACATCATGGTCATGCCGACGGAGAGCCAGGAGAGGCCGCTGGATGCGGTGCCATTGTCGAACTGCATCAGGCAGTAGCCCAGCACCAGAGTGCCCAGCGCCATCACGCTAAAGCCGATTTTCAGCGCTGGCTTGCGGCCCGCTTTATCCACTGTGAACACCGCAATAAAGGTGGCAAACATAAAGGTCAGGCCCACCACCAGGGTGGCGATCATCTGCTGTTCAGTAGTGGTAAAGCCCGCCATTTTAAAGATACGCGGCGCATAGTACATGATGATGTTCATGCCGGTGAACTGCTGCATCGCCTGCAGCAGCATGCCCAGGAACACCGCCCGGCGCACGTTACGATTGACCTTAAACAACGCCCAACCGCCCTGCTTCAGCTTGAGGCTCTCACGGATCTCGTTAAGCTCGTCGCGCGCCTTTTCCGAGGTATCGCGCAGCATCCGCAGCACTTCTTCCGCTTCGATATGGCGTCCCTTCTCCGCCAGCCAGCGCGGGCTGTTCGGCAAAAAGACGACCAGAATGATCAGGATCACCGCCGGCAGCGCCAGCACGCCCAGCATGGCGCGCCAGTTACCGCTGTAGCTAAAGGCGGTATCGGAAAGAAACGCCAGCACAATGCCAAGGGTGACCATCAGCTGATACATACTGATCATTTTCCCGCGCACGTTCTCGCTGGCCATCTCGGAGAGGTACAGCGGCGCGGTATAAGAGGCAATCCCGACTGCCACGCCCAGCACCACGCGGGCCACCAGCAGCACCTCCACGCTGGCGGCAAAAGCGGATCCGATAGAGCCGGCCACAAAGAGTACGGCCCCCGCCATCAGGCTGTATTTACGGCCAAGGCGGAACGACAGCCAGCCGTTAAACAGCGCGCCTATCGCCGCCCCCAACATCATGCTGCTAACCACCCACTCCTGAAGCTGGCTGGATAAGGTGAAATGGTCGGTTATAAAGGGCAACGCTCCGGATATCACGCCGATATCCAGGCCAAAAAGCAAGCCCGCCACCGCCGCGGCGATGGAAACAAACCAGTTCATCCGCCGGGTATCACGTTGCGTCCGCGGCGATAATGTAGAGTCGTTACTGATTGAAGTCATTTTTTTCCTGCCACACAGAGTAAGACATAAGACGAAAGTACGTGACTGGTGGATGAATGGGTCAGGCAGGATAAGCCAAAGATATGGACTATATTGCTGGCAGGATGGGTTTTGTGATGGACATTAAACTTTCAAAGTAACAAAAAATGCGTTTCCAATAGTTAATAACCCTGTTTATACAGAGCGGTAACATTATACCCGTATTCCGGAGTATGGACGATCCGCACTTTTGCGTATGGACAATAATTGCTCAGATGGCCGGAGCGATACGACAGACCCCGGCCATCGCGGACGGTTAGCGCGCCAGCCAGCCGCCGTCCACCGCCACCGTGTAGCCATTGATGTAATCGGAGGCTGAGGAGGCAAGGAACACGACTGGCCCCATCAGATCGGCCGGTAGCCCCCAGCGCCCGGCGGGAATGCGATCGAGGATTTCGCTGCTACGCTGCTCGTCGGCGCGCAGCTGCTGGGTGTTGTTGGTCGCCATATACCCCGGGGCGATGGCGTTGACGTTGATGTTGTGTTTGGCCCACTCGTTGGCCAGCAGGCGGGTGACGCCCATCACCGCGCTTTTGGATGCGGTATACGACGGCACGCGGATCCCCCCCTGGAACGACAGCATGGAGGCGATGTTAATGATCTTCCCGCCGCTGCCCTGGGCGATAAAGTGTTTCGCCGCCGCCTGGGACATAAAAAATACGCTCTTGATGTTGAGGTTCATCACGTCGTCCCAGTCTTTTTCGCTGAACGCCAGCGCGTCCTCGCGGCGAATCAGGCCGGCATTGTTGACCAGAATATCAATATGGCCGAACTCCGCCACCGCCCGCTCCAGAAGCTGAGGAATACCGTCGATCTGGCGCAGGTCGGCGGTCAGGCTGAGAAAACGGCGTCCCAGCGCGGTTACCCGCTCGATAGTCTCCACCGGTTCGACGATATTGATACCAACAATATCGCAGCCCGCTTCCGCCAGCCCGAGGGCCATCCCCTGCCCTAAACCGGTATCGCATCCGCTCACGACGGCCACTTTTCCCTGCAGGGAGAATGCATCAAGAATCATATTATGTTCCTTAGTCGTTCAGAGCCTGCTGTTTGCAGGCAAGGTTCTCTCGGCCCGGTCCGCGCCGGCGGCGCGACTGAGCGTGGGGCGAACTCTCGGGCATAGCCCACCATAATGAAAATAAAACAGAGTTCCGTTTTGCTGATGGGTGCCATCTTAGCCCCGCCCCCAGCCATTTTCAATATTATTTAAAACGATGTTTCATTTTTTTTATGATGACGATTACAAAAAAAGAAAAAGCGAAGGAGCCTCCCGGCACGCGCCAGGCCGGAAAAGGTTTTGAAAAGATGAAGATTCTACCGATTGTCTGCAGAGGTGCCGAAGCGAAGCCAGCAGACCGCTGAAAACGCGGGAATTACGCTGAACTGCGTGAGCCATCACAAATAATGAAACAATGTTTTGATAAATTAACACCTGTCTTTTAAAACATATCACTCAGCGACACGCCTCTGGTCCAGCGGCATCGCAGGAAAGAAAGGAGCACTACATGGCTAAAGGCATGCGGGTCAAACTGAATTATCACGTCAGCCACGATCCGGATACCGGGGCGGAAGTCACCCGCTTAACCCCCCCGGAGGTTACCTGTCATCGCAACTACTTCTATCAGAAGTGCTTTTTTAACGATGGCAGCCATTTACTGTTCGCCGGCGAGTTTGACGGCCACTGGAACTACTATCTGCTGAATATCGCCAGCGCCGAGGCCGTCCAGCTAACCGAAGGCGCCGGGGATAACACCTTCGGCGGCTTCCTCTCCCCGGACGATAAGTCGCTTTATTACGTGAAAAATGACCGTATCCTGCTGGAAGTCAACCTGACCACCCTCGCCGAGCGCGAAGTTTATCGCGTTAGCGATGACTGGGTAGGGTATGGCACCTGGGTGGCAAACAGCGATTGCAGCAAACTGGTGGGCATTGAGATTGCCAAAAGCGACTGGACGCCACTCAACGACTGGCAGATTTTCCATGATTTCTTCCATAAAGGACCGCACTGCCGCCTGCTGCGCGTCGACCTGCGCAGCGGTGAGAGCCAGGTGATCCATGAGGAAAAAATCTGGCTGGGACACCCGATCTATCGTCCCTTCGACGACCATACCGTCGCCTTCTGCCATGAAGGGCCGCACGATCTGGTGGACGCCCGCATGTGGCTGGTCAACGAGGATGGCAGCCATGTTCGCAAAGTCAAAGCGCATGCTCCAGGCGAAAGCTGTACTCATGAATTTTGGGTGCCGGACGGTTCGGCGCTGATCTACGTCTCCTATCTGAAAGGCCAGCAGGGGCGGACGATCTATCGCTTTGATCCCGAAAGCGGCGTCAACGAGGCCCTGATGACGATGCCGGCCTGCTCGCATCTGATGAGCAATTTCGATGGCACGCTGCTGGTAGGCGATGGCTCAGGTACACCGGTGGATGTCAAGGATACCGGCGGCTACTCCATTGATAACGATCCCTGGCTGTATGTCTTTAACGTGGCGGAAAAGCGCTACTTCCGCGTCGCGCGCCATGATACCTCGTGGGCGACGGTGGCCAACAGCCGCCAGGTAACGCACCCGCACCCCTCATTTACCCCGGACGATAGCGCCATTCTGTTCAGCTCCGATAAAGACGGTAAACCGGCCATCTATATCGCGAAATTACCCGCGCACCCGTCAATGCTGAGCGCCTGATCCACGCCACACTTCTTTCTGTAACTGGCCTTTCCCCCCCCCCCCTTTCCGCGTGTTTTTTTTTTTTTTTTTTTTTCTCCTCTCT
>NZ_GL882842.1:64793-66317 GCF_000195655.1 Klebsiella sp. MS 92-3 | reverse complement strand
GGGGGGTTTTTTTTTGTCCCTTCTCTTCCCCCCAAAAAAAACCCCCGGCTGACGGCGCCGGGGAAAACAAACGATGAGGGATGAATGGTCGGTCAGAACGAGTAAGCCACCCCAACGCGGAAGCGGGTCTGACGATCGCTGCGGTCATTGACCCCGACGTTGCCAATTTCGCCATACGGCGACCAGTTATTATCCAGCTTATAGGCCACCTTCACGTTATATTCCTGCGAGTAGGGTTTATTGTCGTTGCGGCTGACCCCTTCCGAGCTGCGGGCATAGACATAGTTCAGCTCTGTACGCCAGTCGCCGAGGACAAATCCGGCCCACGCGTCGCCGCGGTTAACTTTGTCATCATCTTTGCCGGCGTTGTTCGGATAGCGGGTGTATTCATAGCGATAGCGAGCGGCGACATAGAAGCCGTTGTCGAAGCTGTACTGCGCGTGCAGGTGCGGCTTGTAGATGGAGCGGCTGTCGTTGCTCTCAATGGTAAACCCGGGGGTGAGGAACAAGTTCGACGTTGCTTTCCAGCGCCAGCTGATGGTGTCTTCATGACCATTGCCCACCACGTCCGAATAGGGTTGCGAACCGTTGTCGCCACCCGAACGCCATTTGGCCTCGACGGTAAAGCCTAAGCCGTTGGCAAAGCGGTGAGAAACGGAGACGCGGTCAGCATTACTTTTATCACTCTTTCCGCCATCAATAAATTCATGACGTAAATCTATCGTTACCGCGGTTGCCGCAAAAGACATACCGCAGAGGGCGGCGAGAACCAGAGATCGTTTTAACATAGGGTACCCTTACAATAAATAAAATGACATTTCGTTTTTATGAAACATCATTTTATTTTTTAGACACCATAGTTTTAGTGACCAGGATCGTAGTTATTTGTTTCAAAAAAGGTGGCACAACAAGACGTGACGAAGCTCAATAATTTCGCCGGGGAGAGTGAAAGAGGGAGGGGAAAAATAAGGGTTCGGCAAAGCACGGCGCATAAAAAAGGCCTCCCGCAGGAGGCCATGGAAATCGAGGTATAGCGCTATGCGCGTTCTACCGCCAGCGCCACGCCCTGACCGCCGCCAATGCACAGCGTCGCCAGACCTTTGCGGGCATCGCGCTTGATCATTTCATGCACCAGCGACACCAGAATCCGGCAGCCGGAGGCGCCGATGGGGTGGCCGAGGGCGATCGCGCCGCCGTTGACGTTGACCCGGCGCTCATCCCACTCCAGTACCCGGCCAACCGAGATCGCCTGAGCGGCAAAGGCCTCATTGGCTTCGATCAGATCGACGTCGTCCAGCCGCCAGCCGGCCCGCTCCAGACAGCGACGGGTGGCATGCACCGGGGCAATGCCCATCAGCGCCGGATCGACGCCGACGCTGGCGAAGGCGCGGATCCGCGCAAGGATCGGCAGCCCCAGCTCCAGCGCTTTAGCCTCGCTCATCATCATTACCGCCGCCGCGCCGTCATTGATGCTTGAGGCGTTGCCGGCGGTTTCCGATCCAAGGCGATCGAAGGGGGGCTGCA
>NZ_GL882842.1:63048-64724 GCF_000195655.1 Klebsiella sp. MS 92-3 | reverse complement strand
GGCGGTTACCGATCCAAGGCGATCGAAGGTGGGCTGCAGGCTGGCCAGCCCTTCCGCGCTGGCATCCACCCGCGGTTGTTCATCGGTATCCACGGTGCGCGCCGCGCCGTTATGCTCGGTGACAACCGGGACGATCTCATCGCGAAAGCGACCGGAATCAATCGCCTTGCGCGCCTTATGCTGTGAGCTGAGCGCCCAGGCGTCCTGCAGCTCGCGACTGATGCCAAATTCCCGGGCCAGGTTTTCCGCCGTGACGCCCATATGATAATCGTTGAAAGCATCCCACAGCCCATCATGCACCAGACTGTCAATCAGCTGGCTGTTGCCCAGCTGGGCGCCGGTGCGGCTGTCGGTAAGCACATGCGGAGCGCGGCTCATATTCTCCTGGCCGCCAGCGATCACCACGTCCGCTTCCCCGCACTGGATCGCCTGGGTAGCGAGGTGCAGAGCCTTCAGGCCGGAACCGCAGACATCGTTAATTGTGATAGCCGATACGGTGTTAGGCAGCCCACCGCGAATAGCGGACTGACGCGCCGGATTTTGTCCGGTCCCCGCGGTCAGCACCTGGCCGAGGATCACCTCATCCACGCTGTGCGGATCGATTCCCGTCTTCTCCACCAGCGCCTTCACCACCACGCTCCCCAGCTCGACGGCTGAATGGCGCGATAATGCGCCCTGAAAGCAGCCAATCGGCGTTCGCAGCGCGCCGACGATCACGACATCCTTCATCCTCTACCCCTGCCCATGCATTTGCGCAAAGAAACAGCGATATACTAGATAATTGTTATCAAAAAACTTTGTAATTGTTTAAAAAAAGTGAAGCTAATCACAAAGAAATAGCTATTCGTTAACGTTCACGCCGCTGCAGATGCTGACGCAGCCAGCTGCCGGCCGCTCCCGGCGGCGCTTTCTTATTCCACAGCAGATCGACTGAAATTGCCCGCGGCCAGCCGGGGATATCGAGCGCCACCAGCCCGCCCTGCGGCGCAAACTCCGCCACCAGCGCGCTGGGCAGAATGCACCAGCCGAACCCCTGCGCCGCCATGCTGAGCAGCAGCAGGTAGTTTGGCGCCGACCAGACCTGGCCTGCGGCAGGTTCGGTGGCGCTGGCCAGAAAGGTGCTCAAACGCAGCTCGCGCCAGCTGCGCAGCTCATCCCAGGCGACCTTACCCTGCGCCGCCAGCGGATGGCCAGGGGCTACATAAATGCCCATCGCCGTCTGCAGCGGCAGGCGGGTGCTGCCGATATCGGTGGGGTAGCGCTCCCTCGCCTCAATCAGCCCCACCTGGGCGCGGGATTTTTGCAGGAGATCGATCACATCCTCGTCTTCGCCAATCAAACACTCAAACTCGGTATGAGGAAAGCGGCGGTCAAACTGCACCAGCAGATCTTCCAGCACGTCCGGGTGCAGAGTATCGGAGAGCACGAAGGTCAGCCGCGGCTCCGTCTCGCCGGACAGCGACACAGCCAGTTCGTCCAGCCGCTCGCTGGCGGCAAGAATCGCTTTGACATAGCTCAGCACCTGCTCCCCCTGCGGGGTCAGCGTCGGTTGCCGCGTTGCCCTGTCAAAGAGGGTTACGCCGAGATCGGCCTCCAGATTGGCGATGGCGGTACTGATCGTCGACTGACTTTTCCGCAGGCGGCGGGCGGCGGCGGAGAACGATCCGCTGTCGACG